>JACIWR010000127.1 GCA_014360845.1 Anaerolineae bacterium | reverse complement strand
ATCAGCCAGGTGATCATTAAGCGCTACGGACGCGGGCTGCTGGAGGCCATCCGGCGGGGACGAAATGCACCTCCGCCCCAGCCCCCGGAGCGCCCACCCCGTCCCCAAAACGCCGTTCTGGAGCGCTACGAGGCCCTGCGGCGCTGGCGCAAGCTTCGCGCTGCAGCGCGCGGAGTAGAGCCGGATGTGCTCATCTCCAATGACGCCCTGTTCGAGCTGGCCAAACGGCCTCCCCGCGACCTCAAGGACCTGACCGAGATGAATCTGCTGGGCCCGTGGCAACTGGAGACCTACGCCGCCGAGTTGCTGGCTGTGCTGCGCCGCACTACCCACAAGCCATGAGGGTCAGCCGATGTAGCCGATTCAGCCGAAGAGGCCCTATCGGTTCAATCCGCTTAATCCGCTGACCAGAGAGACCAGGTCGAGTTTGGCGGGAGAACCTCGCCCCTCGAGGAGGCAATAAGCTGGCTTATGAAGACGTTTAGAAAACTCCATTGGCAAGCCCTGGCCACGATGGCGATGGGCGTGTTACTGCTGCTCGCCTTCTGGCCCACTTTCCGCTGGCTGGGATGGAACTGGTACACCAATGAATATTACTCCCATGGGCCGCTGATTCCGCTGGTGACCGGGTATCTGGCCTGGCGGCGACGCCCGCAGGGGAATGCATCTTCGCCCTCCAACTGGGGATTGTTGGGTCTGGGAGGGGGGCTGGTCGGCTACCTGGCGGCGACGGCGTGGCGGGCCCCGTTCCTTTCGGCGCTGGCCTTCATCGTCGTGCTGGGTGGACTGGTGTGGTTCTTGCTGGGCGACGAAGCTCTGCGCCGCTGGCTGTTCCCCCTGGCTTATCTGGTCCTGGCTGTGCCCCTGCCCTTCGTGGACGCCTTCGCCACCTACCTGCAAGGGGTGACCGCTCAGGCGGCGACGGCTTTGGTGCGTCTGCTGGGGGTATCGGCCGTCAGTGAGGGGGGACGCATCACCATGACCAGTTGTTCGCTGGTGGTGGGCGCGCCGTGCAGTGGGATGCGTTCTCTGGTGGCTCTCCTGGCCCTGGCGGCAGTACTGGCTTATCTGCTGCGCGGCTCCTGGCTGAGGCGCGGGATTCTACTGGCACTGGCGGTGCCGTTGGCGGTGGCCGCTAATGTGCTCAGAGTGCTCTCCCTGCTGCTGGTGGCCGAGCGCTGGGGAGAGGATATGGCTCTGCGCTACTGGCACACTCTCTCCGGCCCCGTGTTTTTCATGGCCGCGCTGGGTCTGTTGATTGCGGCAAGTTGGGGATTGGGATGTCGCGAAATTCGCTCCGATATTTGATTGCCCTCCTTCTGCTGACCGTGGCCGGGGTAGGAGGCTGGTGGCTGAGCAGGAGTGGTGCCGGGGCATCGCTCCCCGGCGGTCACTCCTTCGTGGCCGATATTGACTTTTGGCGACGGACGCCCCGTCAAGTCACCGTGATGACACCCTACGACTTCCACCTGGGCAGCCTGGACAGTGTGCCCCTGGAGATAGGCGACTGGCACGGCGTGGACGTCCCGGCCAGCCCGGACGTGGCCGTGTACCTGGAACCAGAGCAGTACGTGGTGCGCCGTTACCAGCGCGGAGACGCCGCTGGCCCGGCCCTGTGGCTCAGCCTGATCGGCAGCCGCCAGGCCAAGAGCTTTCACCCGCCGCCGCTGTGCTACACCACCTGGCATACCGAGGTGGGTTCGACGACCATCCCCTTGTCCGGTGGCGACCTCCACGCGCTGACTCTGGTGGTCAGCCAGGGCGAACGCCGCTACATCATGCTCTATTTCTACCTCTGGCCGGACGCGGCGCGGCGCTTCGAGGACGGGATGGTGATGTTCAAGGTCACCTCGGAGCCGCTGGGCACGGACGAGGAGACCCTGGCCCTGCAACGGGATTTCGCGCGGCAGTTTTTCACCGCCGTGCAGCAGTAGGGCGGGCCCTACACCGCCTGCAAGGCGGCGCCAGGGGCTTGAGCGGGAAGCCCGACCCGCAATTACTTCGTTGACAGACAGTCTGGTCTGATGTATAATGTCGGCCACATCGGTCTGTGGGAGGTTGATCTGTTGAAAATAACTCTTATTTATCCCCGTTTTCAAACCCCGATGGCCGGCGGGTTGGAAGAGCCGCTGGGCATTTTGTACATTGCCGCCGTGCTGCGGGAGCTGGGGCACCAGGTGCGCTTCTTCGATCTAAGCTACGCCCACCATCTGGAGGTGATGGACGAGGGCCTGCGCGACGCCGATTGGATTGGCATGTCCTCCACTTCAGCGCTGTTCGGCAAAGCCCTGGAGGTGCTGGCTTACGTCAAGAGCATCGCCCCGGAGGTGCCCACCGTCATCGGCGGACCGCACGCCACCATCATGCCAGAAGAAGTCCTGCGCGCCGGATTCGACTACGCCGTGCTGGGCGAGGGCGAGAGAACCATTGCGGAGTTCGTTGAGCTGTTCGCTCAAGGCCGGGCCAACGAGTGTCCGGGTGTCGCCTGCCTGGAGGACGGTAGACTGCGCCTCAACCCCCGCCTCGACTTCATCGAGGACCTGGATGCAGTGCCTTTTCCCGCCCGCGATCTGCTGGACTACGGTCATTACCCCACCATCGGCATGATCGCCAGTCGCGGCTGTCCCTTCCGCTGCCTGTACTGCAAGCCGATGGTGGACAACCTGTTCGGCAAGCGGGTACGCCATCGCTCCCCGGCCAACGTGGTGGACGATATAGAGGAGGCGCTCAGTATCGCCGGGCACAAGGATATTTACTTCAAAGACGACACTCTGACCGTGCTCAAAATGGAGTGGTTCGAGGAATTCGGTGCGGAACTGAAGAGGCGGGGGTTATCCATCCGCTGGCAGGCTAACTCGCGGGTGGATACGGTCACCTACGAGAAGCTCAAGTTGATGCGGGATACCGGCTGCACGCAGCTCAGCTTTGGGGTGGAGAGCGGTTCGCCCCGCGTGCTGGAGTTTTACCGCAAGCACACCGACCCCGAACAGGCCGTGCGGGCCTTCCGCTGGTGCCATGAATTGGGCATCCTGCCTCACGCCTTCCTCATGCTCGGCGCACCGGAGGAGACGGTTGAGGACATGCAGATGACCTACGATCTGGTGAAGCGCATCAAACCCCGCAGTTGGACGGTGTACACCACCACTGCTTTCCCCGGCAACGACCTGTACGACTACGCCGTGGAGCACGACCTGTTGAACGTGACCAGTTACGAGGATTACGACAACGCCCAGAATAGCCTGCTGGGCCGCTCACCCCTCAAGCTGAAGTACATCACCCCCGACGACGTCAAACGCTATCGGGATAAGATCAATCATTACCTGTTCTTCATCAACCTGTTCAACCCGCGGGTCATCCGCAAGGCGCTACGACGCCCCGGCGCGGCCCTGCGCAAGGCGCGGAACGTGCTGTTCACATCAGGATGATGCGCAGGACGGGCTCAAGCCTGTCCTACTGCTCCTCCAGCGAATCCAGAAACTCCTGCACCTCTGGGATGGCCAACAGCTTGGCTCTGAAGAACTCGTTGACCAGCTCCTCCGTCTTGGCCCGCGACTCGGCGATCAGCGCAGACCAATCGTCGCCCAACTGTACCCGTCCGGTGATGTCATCTCGCAGGCGGATAAGCGACATCACGATCTGCGTCTCCAGCGGCCCCTCGCAAGTCTCGATCACGTTCTTGATCAATGCATCGGTCTGCTGCACCAGCGTCTCGCGGTCAATGGTCGAATCGGGCTTGCCCGCATCATCCAACGTGTCCAGCAGCGACCAGACCTGATAGAGCAGGGCGGCAGGCTCGTCGAACAGCTCGCGGATCAGGGCCGCCGCCCGGTGCCGCCCGGTCAGGCGGAAGATATTGTACAAGCGCTTGGCCGCCTTGCCGTAGTTGATGTGTTTGTGGGTGTACTTGTAGACCTCGCCGGTTATCTGGCGCACATAGGCATCCAGGGCCTGAGGTGAGATGTGCTGGGCCAGCTTGGTGAACAGGGGCACCGAGTCCGCCTCCAGGTAAACCTCCTGAAAGTAAGGGTCAATGAAGCCATCCAGAGGCGTGATCGAACCGTCGGGGGCTTCCCAGGTTACGTCCAGCATGTTGCTGGCGTTGACCACGCGCCCCCTTTCCGGCTCGGCGATGACCCAGTCCATCTTGCACCAGCCGGGGTCCAGACAACCGTACTCCCACTCCACCTCCCACGGCTCACCCGAGGTCCGGAAGACCAGCATTTTGCCCGCCTTCACCTCGTCCGGGTTCCAGGAGATGGGAGTGCCGGCCGAGAGGCGTTCGCCGTCCTTGACCACATCGGTTTTCCAGGTGCCGAATTTGATCTCGATCAACTGGTAGCCGGGCCCCTCGAACTTATCCAGAGCCTTGTCGCGTATCAGCTTGGCCAGGATGCGACATGCTTCTTCCCTCGTCTCCGCCTTGATATTGACCCGCTCGAAGTAGTCGCAATCGCCGGGATAACGCTGGATGACCCCCTGAGCAGCGCTGCCAGCCAGGCTGATAGCCGTTTCGACATTGGGCAGATCGGGCAACTGCACGATGTCGGCGATGCGCCGGTAGCGGTCGAGAGTGGCTTTGTCAAAGTCGAGCAGTGTGATCTCGTGACCGTAGATGCCGGCTTCCTCGTCCACCTCCCACCCCATCGTGCCGGATGTGGCCATGGCCGTCAACCACTGCGCGACGTCGGTCTCGTCCACCTCAACCCCCAACGTACGGGCTGTTTTGATGATGTGCTCTATCTCTTCCTGAGCGTCTATCGTACTTCTCTCGTCTGTCATTGTTTGCCTCCATTCATCGCTTCCGAGTCCTTCTTCATCCGCTCACCCCTTATTACCCATTCCCCATGAGGGATGGTTCATCATTCTGGATGGTTCATCATTCTGGCGGAAATAGGTTTACACTTTTGAAGCCCTGAAAAAATTCTCAGGAGAAAATAGCCCCGCCTTGTGCCCAGATCCAATGGGTAAATCAGCTCCCACTGTTTTTCCGTTCGTTTCTTGGCTTGGGCGACTTCTCTGTCAACGAATATCCAACGAATAAACGAATAGACGTATCTTCTCAAAATGTAGGGGCGAACCCTTGCGGTCGCCCAGGCGGGCAGGTGCAAGACCTGCCCCTACCCCAAATTATTGAGAAGATACGAATAGAGCGTGATGCTGATCATTCGTTTATTCGTTCCACCATTCGTTGACAGCATGTTGCCCGATTAAAGTGTCAACCCATTCTGAACCATCCCCCCCATGACACCTCATTCACCACGCTCACACTTTCCACCATCTCACGGGTGAGGGTGTTGGCCCGCGCAATCTCGGCGTACAGCTCGGCGCTGGGGCGAGGTCTCCGCTGGCCGCTGACGGGGTCCAGGCAAATGAGCCCGAAGGGGGTTGACCAGCCTTTAGCCCATTCGAAGTTGTCCACCAGGGTCCAGTAGAAGTAACCGCGAACCGGTACCCCCTCGGCCAGGGCGCGGTGCACTTGCACCAGATGCTGAACGATGTAGCGGCGACGCCGGTCATCGCCGTGATCAGAAGTACCGTTCTCGGTGATGTAAATCGGTTTGTGATAGCGGGCGAACTTTTTCAGGCAGTGATAGATGCCCTCCGGGTAAACCTCCTCGCCGAAGAGGTTGACCTCCACCCCGTCCCGCACCAGGCGGCGACCAAAGAGCTCTCCGGCGCGGCTCAGGTCAAAGGTCACCACCTCGTGGGTGTAGTAGTTCAATCCCACGAAGTCCATGAACTCGCTCTCGTCCCCGGCCTCGGGCACGCGCCCCCAACCTAGTGGTAGGCTCAGCCGCCCGCTGTACATGCTGGCGAAGACGCAATCGTTGAAAACGCGATTCTGCAAAGACGCAGCCAGGCGGTCCAAAGCCGACCCCGGCCGCAGCGGATCGAAGGGACGCTCGTGGTGGGCGATGCCCACCTGCGCCTGGGGTTGCAGGCGGTGGATGGTGCGGTAGGCGACCACGTGCGCGCGTGCCATGTGGCGCATCACTTTGAAAGCGGTGCGGATGTCCCGCTTGCCCGGCGGCCACACCCCGTCGCCCCAGCCCATGTAGGCGTACACGTTGGGCTCGTTGATAGTGCACCACAGATTCACCAGGTCGCCCAGGGCCTCGACCACTTTCCCCACGAAGCGGTTGAAGAGCACAATGGTCTCCTCGTTCTCCCACGCACCCCGCTCCTCCAGCCACAGGGGATTGGTGAAATGGTGCAGGGTGACCATGGGCTCCATGCCGCGCCGTCGCATGTGACCGATGATCTGCCGATACCGGGACAGGGCGGTCTCGTCCCATTCCCCCGGACGGGGTTCAATGCGGCTCCATTCCACAGACATGCGGTGGGCGTTCTGACCCAGCGCCGCCGCCCGGTCCAGGTCCTCCTCGGCGCGGCTCCACCAGTCGCAGGCCTGGCCCGAGGTCGTGCCGTCCTCGATGTGTCCCGGTGTCTGCTCCCAGGCCCACCAGTTGTTGTTGGTGTTGTGCCCCTCCACCTGATGGGCGGCGGTGGCCGTGCCCCATAGGAAATCCGCTGGAAAGCGAAGGTTGTCGTGCTGTGCCAAAGAGCATACCTCCAAATGTCGGGTTGCCCACCCAACGCCCCCCTGTCGCCAGAAGCATTGGCCTCTACTTTTTTTCGTGGCGCATTATTCTTCTAAACTCGTCGGGGGTCACCATATGTATATCCATCAAGGTACCCAAGATCAGGATGTCCTTATCTACTGTGATGACGTACTTTGCATTGCCAGCCAGAGCACAAGCGATGAACTTGTCGTCTTTAGGATCGCGGGTGTAGGATGGAATATCACTCAGCGGTGGAGTAATTTCCACTCTCAGGTGAATAGCCTCGAGCAGGGCTTGCCCTTCTTCGGGGTGGATAAGCTCCTGGATGTAGTCTCGCGCCAATACACCTTCCAATTCTGCGATTATCTCCGGCGATGTCACCATTTGTATCTCTTCACCTACCCAGAGACACTCGATCAACCCTTTTATGGCGGTACTGGGTCTGATGAGATAGCGAATCAGGACGCTGGTATCAACAACGACTTGCATCACGGTTACGAATCTCCCTGATGGACCTCGTCCCGGGCGCGCTCAATCAGGGCGTCAATTTCCTCTTCGGTCAGGTGGGCAGCGCGGGCTGACGCTGCGGCTGAAGCCTGTTGCAAGCGCGCGCGCAGTAGTTCCTGCTCTGCTTTGATCAGTCGTTGATACCGCCGGTATTCGACGATGGCCACGCTGGGTGTGCCATAGCGTTCTACAATGATGTCTCCTTCCATCCTGGCGCGATCTATTGCCTCACCAAAACTCTGTTGCAGTTGGCTTGATTTCAATCTCACGGGCATAGCTACTCCCCCTATGTTCATCAACTTATATAACTTATCTATCATGGATAAGTATAACACAAAGGCTCTGTCCTGTCAATCGCCTCACGCCTGATGGGGGGTACCATGTCACTCTTGTGGCGCAACGTTAGATCAGACGCAGATTGGGTTGCCAATCCGACCTACGCGCTGTCATTGGAAAACGAAGACGAAGATCAGATCGTTGACGTTGGTGTTCGTTGGGCCAGTGATGATTAAATCGCCCAGGGCCTGGAAGAAATGATAAGCGTCATTGTTCGCCAAGTAGGCTGCTGCATCCAGCCCACGGGCACGGGCGCGGGTCACGGTATCGCCCCAGGCGATGGCTCCCGCCGCGTCGGTGGGGCCGTCGGTGCCGTCGGTGGCCAGACCAACCACGGCCACGTTCTGCCAGCCGTCTATGGCCAAGGCCGCCGCCAGAGCCAGCTCCTGATTGCGTCCGCCTTTGCCCCTCCCGCGGATGGTGACTGTGGTCTCGCCACCGGCCACCAGGCAGGCGGGCGGCTTCAGGGGCCAGCCGTGCTGGGCCATCCCCTTGGCGATGCCGGCGAAGACGCGAGCCACTTCGCGGGCCTCACCTTCGATGAAAGTCGAAAGGAGCAGTGCGCTGAAACCCTGTTCACGGGCTTCATCCACGGCGGCCTGGGCCGCGATCTCGTTGCTGCCGACGATGACATTTTGCACACGGGTGAATACGGGATCGCCTGGCTTGGGGGTCTCCGGCACCTGTCCGGCCAATCCGGCCCGCAAGCGAGAGACAATGCTACCCGGCACCTCATCTACGATTCCATATCGCTCCAGAACGGCCCAGGCCTCAGCAAAGGTGGTGGGATCGGGGACGGTGGGGCCGGAGGCGATGACGTCCAGGGGATTGCCCACCACGTCCGAAAGGATGAGAGCGACCACGGTAGCCGGATAAGCCAGCCGGGCCAGTTGTCCCCCCTTGATCTGGGAGATATGCTTGCGCACGGCGTTAATCTCATTGATGGTCGCGCCACAGCGGAGGAGGGTATTGGTGAGGGCCTGTACGTCGGCCAGGGAGATGCCCTCGCAGGGCAGAGGGAGCAGTGCCGAGCCACCACCGGAGATGAGTACCAGGACCAAATCGCGCTCGCCAAGGCCAGTTAACATCTGGGCGATGTGCTCGGCTCCCTGCCGACCCGCTTCGTCGGGCACGGGATGTCCCGCTTCCACAATCTGAATGCGGGAAGCCGGCTCTTGTCCGGCGGCGGACAGGGTATAACCGTGCTTCACGTTCACCGCGCCGGCAGTGATGCGCTCGCCCAGCACCTCCTCGACGGCGGCGGCCATGGGAGCCCCGGCTTTTCCCCCACCGACGACGAAGACGCGGTCGTATTCCGCCAAGGAGTAGGTGCGATCGGCTATGTGGAGGACGTGGCCCTCACGGCGCAATTGTCGGCGCACGGCAGCATCTGGGGCCACGGCGTCGAGAGCTGCCCGTTGAACGGCAGCAATGAGTTCATACCGCTTTTTGTCTTGGGGCATGGGTCTCACTCCTTCTAACCCGGCCTGGCCGGAGCCAAAAAGCTTTACCACAAAGGACACAAAGGGCACGAAAGACACTAAGGCGCAACAGCCTCCATCACCGCTGCGGCGGCAGCATCGGGCGTCGCCTGACCGCTGAGCACGTCCTGTATCGCCTGTCGCAGCGCGCGGCTGACCTGCTCGTACTCCGGCTCAGAGGGATAAGGGCGGGCGCGGGTCAGTTGCTGGTAGGCAAAAGACATGTACTCATCTTCCTCATCCAGGTATTCGAAAGCGGAGCGGCGGGTGGGCAGGTGATTGGCGGCCTGGTTCCAGGCCGCGTTATTGGCCGGGGTGAGCAGCCATTCCAACAAACTGGCGGCTATGGCCTGACGATCCGCGTCTTGCGTGACGATGGCCAGAGTCCAGCCCTGGCTGATGGTCACCGCCTTGCCGGTCTGCGTGGGGATAGGGGCAAAGCCCGTGCTGAGCAGAATGCCACGGTCCCGCAAATAGCGGAATGAGTCCACATTGGTCAGGGCAACCTGAGCGGATAAGTAAATCGGCCAGCAGTCAGCAGTGGATTTGTATTCCAGGACCTCGGGTGGGATGACGCCCAGGTTGGCCCCTTCCTGGTAGAAGCTGAGCACCTCGGCCAGGATGGCCTGATCCAGGGCCAGGTGGCCTGTTTCATCGAACAGTTGCCCGCCAGCACCGTAGTACTGGATCAGAAAAGCGTTATTGACCAGGCCATTCCTGCCAGCGGCGGGGAAAATGTACGTGAGGCCCGGGGTGAGCACCTCCGTCCAGGTGAGGGGCGGCGCGTCCAGCTTGGCCAGATTGTACGCCAGATGCTCAATATCGGCCTCAAACTGCAATCCCATCAGTTGCTCCCCTACTGTCCCGGCCTGGAGGACACAAGGGAACAAATCCGCTTTGAGCTCCGGGCTGATCAGGGCATCGAGAGGACGAACCAATCCGGCCCGGCTTGCCTTCTCCAGTTCCACGGTGTCCAGAATCACCAGGTCTGGGAGGATAGAAGGGGCCACCTGGCTGGAGGTCATCAAGAAGTCCAGGATACCGCCTTTGCCATAGGGCTTTTTCAGCACCACTTCGATGTGCACATCGGGGTGTGTTTCCTCAAAGGCACTCAGTTGCTGAGCAAGGACCTCTCCGGCGGGGGTTTCTGCTGTAGGCGAATAGCTCTCCGTGGTCCACAGAACCAGGGTGGTGCTGACGGGCCGGGTAGGCGTGGGCGAGGCTGTGGGGACGGTTGCCTGGGGGGATGGGGTGGGTGGCAGAGGGGTGGTGGTGGCCGTGGATAGAGTGGCTTGTTCAAGGAGGTTGCAGGCGGTTATCGTCAGCGCGGTGAACAGGAGGGCGATGATCGTCGCCCAGGCCAAGCTCATGCCCGGCGGGAGTGGCGCCGCGGAGTGATTTGTGCGCGGAACGGTCTTTTCGGTCATTTTAGCTCCTGGGTTTGGGAAGTTTCACCTGCTCTATTATATCATAGTTGAGAGGCTTTGCCTAACTGCGATGTTCCCAGGGGTGTGCGTCAGTTTTGGGGCGAGTGTGCGTCCCACGGAAGCTTTCCCCGACGTAGCGGCGGGCAGTTGGGGTAGCCGCGCTTTCCAATGAAATTTAAGAAATTATACCAATTGCCCTTTCAAAGACCACAAATGCGTGGGTAGCAGGCCAACCGCGTTGGCCGTCAAAATCAGGATGGTAGGCCACTTTCCAGGCCTCCGCCCAATGCGATTGGGCTTCTACCCAACTCGGAGAAGGGATGGTTCATTTTCTGGAGGAAATAGGTTTACACTTTTGAAGCCCCGAAAAGCTCTCCAGAGAAAATAGCTACG
>JACIWR010000126.1:4051-10791 GCA_014360845.1 Anaerolineae bacterium | reverse complement strand
CGTAGGGGTAGTACCGCTGCGCGGCCAGCAGAGCACCGCTGCCATCGCTGACCACGCTCACGCTGCCGAGATGGTCGGCGTGGATGTAGTATACCACATCCCCCTGGCGCATGGCAATTCGCTGCCCGCCGAAGGTGTAGTACTTGGTGACCTGCGCGACGACGGTGCTCGCCTCGGCCCACGGGCCGGTGTTGTTTACGTTGTCCGTGGCGCGCACGCGGAAGGTGTAGCGGTGGCCTAGCTCGCCGGAGTACACCGCCTCGGTGGCCGTGGTGGCGGTGAGCCAGGAGGTCCAGTCGCTGTCGTCAACCTTCACTTGCACATCGTATGTGGCAACGCCGGAGCCCTGGTCGCTGCCACTCCACGGGGATGGTGGGCGAGCCGCTGCGCGCGGGCAGAGTTATGGCGGCGTGGGGTGGGATGGCGTCGTGCCTATGGTGAGGGGTACAGTAGCTAGCAAAGACCGGGCAAAGACATGTAGCCAAAGACGGGAGGCCACTAATGGTCAATACAGCGGTTCCACATCTCGAAGGATAGCTGCAACACTGCCGAGCACATAGACTGTTCCATTTGGCGTGTCTGCCTTGAAGAATTTGTTCAGGTCAAAGTCAGTCAAGCCAATCCTCTTGACCACCTCACGAAGTTCAGCCTCTGAACCAAGCCTAAAGTCTCCTGCCTTCCAAGAAATGGGCATTTGCAGATAAGCCACGCCTTGAAACACGATATGAATATTATGCCCAGGCTTGTCGGGGTGACGATGGGCACGTATTGTCAACATGGAGAGAGAGGCTTGGTACTCCCAGAGTCGATAAGAGTATCCCTCCAAAGCAGTAACTTCTTTAACCCTCTCAAGATACGAGTTCGACATGTCACGGACCTCCAAACAGTTTTGATACTTCTTCCTGTGATAGAGGAACTCCATTCATGTAAAATGTGGTTTTGGCAAACCAGTCTGGGTTGTTCACCACCAAGTACAGTTCAGTATGTGTCATGTTATATGGCCCCCAGCCTTGAGAACCCAGTTCCAAAGCACGACTCACATCCTCGATACCGGTCAAGTTAAAATGAATGTGTGGTGTGTTATTCATCGCAGTCTCAAACGCTTCGGGAAAATTGAAAAGGGTTGGGCCTGACAGCCCGGCTTGTTCCCAATCCGTAAAAGCCTTTGCGCCAGGCACTACGTAATACTGGAACTCAAACAAGTGATCACTATAACCCAAGGCCACATCCGGCAGTTCAACGCTGGCAGCATTGTCCGCAAGGTTGTCCCCCAGACCTGCTGCTTCGTCACCAAGGTTGTCCAGCAACCCTGCTGCGTCATCTGCTAACGGTGATCCAATGCCTTTCCATCGAATAACATCATCCAACGGCGCCCCGCCGCCTAAGAGCTCATCAGGCTCCGCGAACTCAAGGGCTAGGGAGATTATAATCCAGGTGAGCGCCTCAGATTTCGCTTCTGCAGATGCATTCTCATCTTGCAGGACTTGGTTGTACTGGTAGATGTCGTACCCTGTCCAGCCATAATCGACTACCGTCAACGCAACCTTGGCAACCATCCACAAGATACCGAGCATCGGTGGACTATGTCCACTCGGATCCGTGTACCGCAGCGGGTTGTTGCGCACGTAGGCGTATCTGTTAAGGTCCTGCGGCTTGCCGGGGTTGGGCACCACCGTATCCGCGCTGATGAACCTCCCCAGCACGGGATCGTAGAAGCGGGCGCGGTAATCGTACAGCCCTATTGTACTCTCGTTCCGCTGGCCTGTAAAGCCGAAGTCGGTGGGGGGAACGCCGGTGGCGTGGCGAGTTTCGCCGTAGGGGAAGAAGCGCTGCCGCGCCGTGATGCGTGCTGCGTGATCCGTGACGAGTGAGACGCTGCCCAGGTGGTCACCGTACAGGTAGTATACCACATCCCCACGACGCATGGCAATTCTTCGCCCGCCGAAGGTGTAGTACTTCGTGACCTGGACGACGACGGTGCTCGCCTCGGCCCAGGGACCGGTGTTGCTGACGTTATCGGTGGCGCGGACGCGGAAGGTGTAGAGGTGACCCAGTTCGCCGGTGAACTGGAAGCTGGTTGCCGGGGTGCCGGCCAGCAGGGGTTGCCATGCGCCGCCGTCCTCGCTGACTTCCAGGTCGTACGTGGCTGCGCCGGAGCCGGCCTCATCATCGCCGGACCACTGCACGGGGATGGTCGAGCCGCTGCGCGCGGGGATGGTGATAGCTGCAAGAGATGGGTCTGATTACCGCCCCTCACCAACTCTGAAATCCACACGTCCCAGTTCTCTCTTCCCAGCGATTACGACCGCACTGTAGTAGCCCGGTTCAAAGCCTTCGTCCTGCTCTATGCAACTCAGAAAAGGTCCGTTACGAAAATCTTGACGATGTCTTAACAGATTGGTCTTTTCACGACTCCAGAATATCTGCAGGTATACATCATCAACATTCGTTTCAAGGTGCCCGCAAATACATATGCGCGTATCATCGGGGTGTGGGTTTTCACTGAAGACCATAGGTTCTCCTGCGACATCCCATCCTTGGCAGAGCTTCAAGTCTGATAATTCTATTGTGATCTCGGGCACAAAAAGAGGGCAATTGCAGGAGAGTAACACCAGTACCAGGATCGCAGTAACTAGAGAATATTTCACATGTGTCATCAATCTACTCTCCTTCGCCATTTCCACGGATACAACTGCACCGTTCTCACGAATGAGGTATAGGATACGCCTAAGCTTCCAGACGCCTCAACTGCATTCGGAAAGCAGTTCGCGCCAGCAGATACACCCATTTTGAACATGTATGGTTGCATGTCGGACCTGGGATCGTAAACAGGCACAAGCTCTCCGGTGTCTGGGTCTATGCCCATCTCCCGACTTACACCTGCCTCCAGACCAAGTTCCGCGATTTCGTCTGCCTGAAGCGCAAACTCGAGATCCTCCGATGGCCCTCGCAGCATGTCATTTGACGAATAGCCCATGGGCAGTAAGAACCCCCCTGCCAAATCTACACCGAAAAGTTTGGGAGTCCCCACTTCACCGGCAACGGTGTTACTCGCCATGAAGCTTAGCTCACCTGAGCGCCAGTTGAAGACCCATGCCCCTTCCAGTGAGACCTCTGTGCCTACAAAGGTATTCCACCCCCCACTGACACTGACATATTGCCCAATGCCGCTCGGAACAGTGTGCCACACCACCTGATCAACCAATTCACCCACGTCCTGAGTCTCTTCCCAGAAGACCATAGGCTCAGCAGTGCGGATCAGGGTGTTCACAGGCTTGTCCCTTTGCCAGATGCAGGGATCGCCGGGGCTTTCCTCGAAGGTCCAATGCCCTGTCGGATCCGTGTACCGCAGCGGGTTGTTGCGCACGTAGGCGTACCTGTTAAGGTCCTGCGGATTCCCCGCCTCGGGCACAATTGTATCCGCGCTGACGAAGCGGCCCAGCACGGGATCGTAGTAGCGGGCGCGGTAATCGTACAGCCCTATTGTACCCTCGTTTCGCTGGCCGGTGCAGTAGTAGGCAGTGGCCCTGGCGCTATTCTATCGATTGGTATGAATGATAAAATAAAAGTGACCCATTTGATCACCACAGTGATCATCGAAAAGTGGCCCACCTGGCCCCAATCCGGTATACTGAGGGCATCGGTTATCCGCCCTTCAGTATGTCGGAGGAAAGGAGATGATCACTGTGGAAAAGAAAGAACAAATCCGTCGTGCCTACTTCATCGAAGGCAAGAGCATTCGCCAGATCCAGCGCGAGACCGGTTGTCACCGGCGGACCATTCGCAAAGCGCTGGAAGATGGCACCGTACCCCAATACACACTCAAGCGATCTCGCCCCAGTCCCGTGCTAGACCCGGTCAAGCCCATCATTGACCGCTGGCTGGCCGAAGACCAGGAACAGCCACGCAAACAGCGACATACGGCGAGGCGTATCTACGAACGCTTAACAACCGAATACGGCTTTCAGGGTGCCGAGTCCACTGTGCGGCGCTACGTGGGCCAACGCCGCAAGGAGTTGCGCTCTCAGGTCTTCATCCCCCTGAGCTATGCGCCGGGGCAGACAGCCCAAGTGGACTTTGGTGAAGCCCAGGTAATCATCGCCGGGGAACTGCTCACGGCTCAGCTCTTCTGCCTGCGCCTGGGCTACTCCAAGCAGCCTTTCGTCACCGCCTTGCCCACTCAGGCCCAGGAGGCCTTCTTCGAAGGACATGTGCGAGCCTTCCAGTTCCTGGGCGGCGTGCCCCACCAGATCGTCTATGACAACCTGAGAGCGGCGGTGAAACGCATCTTGGAAGGACGCAACCGGGAGGAGCAGGCGGCCTTCATCGCCTTCCGCTCCCACTACCTCTTCGAGAGCCGTTTCTGCACCCCGGGCCAGGCTCACGAAAAGGGGTTGGCCGAAGGGTTGGTGGGCTATGCCCGACGCAACTGGTTCGTCCCCCTGCCGGAGCACCCCACCTGGGAGGCCCTCAACGCCTATCTGGAGGAAAAATGCCGGGCCGAAGGCCAGCGGCGGCTGCGGGGCATGGAGATGACCATCGGCGAGGCCCTGGCTCTGGAGCAGGCCCATCTGCTTCCCTTGCCGGCGCAACCTTTCCCCTGCTGCACCTTGCATCCGGTGCAGGCCAATGGCTTCGGTCTGGTCACCTTCCAGACCAACCGTTACTCGGTGCCCGCCGACCACGCCCACGAAGCCTGCTGGCTGAGAGCCTTTGTGGATCGGGTGGAGATCACCAATGGCCGCCAGACCCTGGCCGTCCATCCTCGCTGCTATGGGCGGGAGCAGGACATCCTGAACCCCTTGCATTACCTGCCCCTCCTGGAACAGCGGCCCGGCGCCTGGGAGCAGGCCAAACCCATCCAGGAGTGGCAACAGCGCTGGCCGGCGGTCTACGACCACTACCTGGCCGCCTTGCGGGAGCGGTTGCCGAGGGCTCAGGCCACGCGGGAGTTCGTGCGCATCCTGCGGCTGCACGAGGACTACCCGGAGGCCACCATTACCCAGGCCTTGGAACAGGCCCTGGCCACTCACTGCTACAGTGCCGAGGGGGTGAAACATCTGGTGCGGCGGCTGACGGAGCCCGGTCGGGTCATCGCCCCGCTGACGGGAGACATCGCCCCCGTGGTGAGCGTGGCTGCGGTGGATTGGCCGGCGGTGGAGCAGTTTGACCGCCTGTTGCCCGGCCGCCAGGGAGGTGAGCTATGAGCGTGGATGTCCGCCTCCCCATCTTGCTGCGCCAGCTGCGTTTGCCCACGGTGGCAGCTAACTATCGCAAGCTGGCTCTGGAAGCAGCCCAGGCCGGGCTCCCTTACGAGGAGTACCTGCTAGCCCTGGTGGAGCAGGAGGTCAACCAGCGGGAGATCAACCGGCGCAAGCGGCGGGTGCGGGAAGCCCGTTTCCCTATCCTGCGCACCCTGGATGAGTTCGACTTCGCCGCCATCCCCAGCCTGAAGCGCACCAAGGTGCTGGAGTTGGCCCGTGGCGAGTACATCCAGCGGCACGAGAACGTGGCCCTCATCGGGAGCATCGGGACGGGCAAGACCCACATCGCCATCGCCCTGGGCCTGGCGGCCTGTGAGCAGGGCCACCGGGTGCACTTCTACACCGCCGCCGGGCTGGTCAACGAGCTGCTGGAGGCCCAGGAAGCTCACCGTCTCAGCAAACTGGAAAGTTGGCTGATGAAGCAGGAGCTGATCATCCTGGACGAAGTGGGCTTCGTGCCCTTCAGCCAGCGGGGGGCGCAGATGCTCTTCGCCTTCGTCAGTCAGAAGTACCTGCGCGGCTCGCTGATCGTGACCTCCAACCTGGCCTTCGCCGAGTGGACGGAGGTCTTCGGCGACCCCCGGTTGACCAGTGCCCTGCTGGACCGGCTCACCCATCGCTGCCACATCCTGGAGTTTGCCGGCGAAAGCTACCGCTTTCGCCAGAGCCTGCAGCGGCAGGCCACCTCGTCTGATGCTGTTGTTAAGGTCGCCGGTGAGACCTCTGACCCACCGCCGGCGAGCTGATGGAGCACCGGAGGGTGCCTGTGACCCTACAGACGCCCTCCGGGTGGGTCTCTTTTCGATGATCAAAAGGGTCACTTTTCGATGATCACGCCGGCCTCCCAGAGGCTCAGGTGGGTCACTTTTCGGTTATCAAGTGGGTCACTTTTCGTTTGACAAACACAGATTGGTAAAGTGCTGGCAGATGCACTTCAGAGATGGCCTTCAGGGATGGGGCGACTATCAAACCGGTAGATGATGCCGCTGGGTCCTTCGATGGCTTCCCAACCCATGGCCTCCAGACGCTGGTCGTGGGGGTCACGGTCGAGAAAGCCGAGGATCAAGCGCCGGATGCGCTCGTCATCCACGTGTTGCACCCCCGCCTCGAAAATCCGATGCGCCCCCCCCACCATGCAGGAGCTGTGGTAGAGAGGGGCGAGATCCATAAGTGTTTCTCTCCAATCGATATAGGGAGTTGTCCAGCCAATCGTCAACACCACAATGCCATGTATTAACCAACTTTCTTGTCTTTTTCTTGCTCCTAACATCGCCATGCGTGTAGAATATGCACTTAAAACAAAGTATCCTTTCTGAGTTACCATCTTTTCGAAAGCTATACGTTCCTCTGGTGAGAGCCGCTGATAAAGCTCACAGATCTCCGTGATTATTCCGTCCTCTGCACAAGGTAGTCGAGCAGCCCAGTATTCGTCGTCAGAAAGCCGGTTGAGAAAGTGCGCTGCTTCTTGCCACCCCA
>JACIWR010000126.1:0-4041 GCA_014360845.1 Anaerolineae bacterium | reverse complement strand
CGAGTTACCGATGTATGTCATTGGCCTCACTCCCTTAGCGCGGTGGGATCAAGTAATCCCCAACACGTCGATAGCCGGCTTGCAAAAGCAAGTCCAGCTCACGCATGTAGACAGAAACACCACCCCACTTAGCCTTCCCTGTCAAGGCCTCTTCCGTCACAGGAGAAGCAAGGTAAAACACATCGCCGTTTTCGATAGCCTCCATCAGCCATTCATAGTTGCGTTCGATAGACCAGTTAGGATCATCCAGCACTCTAAAGCCACCCAACTCCTTCGCCGCTTCGATATCCCACGTCCGCCCCAAGGTGGTTACCCGCCGCCCCTGAAAAGCCTCCGGAATATCTTCTATTGCTCGGCCAGCATCACCGAATGCCCCCAGCACCTGGGGAATGTTCTCGCGGCCAACGCTACGGAATCGCTCCAAGCTAACAGCTGCCTCGGATAGGTGCTCCACTCCCCGCAGGGCGTCCGCTGCGTCCTCCACCTGTTCCGCCGCCCGCAGCGCATCCACCGCCTCGTCGGCGTGGGAGAGAACACGGGCTGCATCCACTACCTCATCGGCATGGGCTGCTACCTTCGCTGTCTTGCTCCCTTTGCTTACCGCCCCGGCGAAGGCTGGCACTCCGGGCAACAATGCCGTCCCCACATCTACTACCAGCGCACCCCAGTTCCAGAGATTCCTTGGGTCCCGTCTGATTTCGTAGATGTCCCAGGCGATGTTGAGGATGTCCCAGGCGGTCTCCACCCAGTATCCACTCGGATCCGTGTACCGCAGCGGATTGTTGCGCACGTAGGCGTACCTGTTAAGGTCCTGGGGATTGCCGGGGTTGGGCACCACCGTATCCGCGCTGACGAAGCGCCCCAGCACGGGATCGTAGAAGCGGGCGCGGTAATCGTACAGCCCTATTGTACCCTCGTTCCGCTGCCCTGTAAAGCCGAAGTCGGTGGGGAGGGAGGCCAGTTCGCCGGTGCGGCTCTCGCCGTAGGGGTAGTACCGCTGCGCGGCCAGCAGAGCACCGCTGCCATCGCTGACCACGCTCACGCTGCCGAGATGGTCGGCGTGGATGTAGTATACCACATCCCCCTGGCGCATGGCAATTCTTCGCCCGCCGAAGGTGTAGTATTTCGTAACCTGCACGACGGTGGTACTTGCCTCCGCCGACCACGGACCGGTGTTGCTGACGTTATCGGTGGCGCGCACGCGGAAGGTGTACAGGTGACCCAGTTCGCCGGAGTACACCGCTTCGGTGGCCGTGGTGGCGGTGAGCCAGGAGGTCCAGGCACCGTCGTCAACCCTCACCTGCACGTCGTAGACCGCTACACCTGAATCATCATCCGTCGCACTCCAGGTGACGGTGAAGGTGCCGGTGGGCACTTTGGCAGGCACGCTCACGCCGGCCACGGGAGCAACGTAATCACGGGTGACGGTGAAGGGCACTCCCGCGTCGTTCCCCGCCCGGTCGTAGACCGCCACCTGGTAAACGCCCTCTGCGGTCGAGGAGGGGGTGAAGGTGTAGGTGTGGGCGAACTGCGGCCCGGTGGTGGTGTAAACCCCACCGGCGCTGCCGGAGTCTGGGTGTTGGGTTTCGGCTTCGCCTCAAACCAACCTACGGACTAACTCCTCCTCCTGCTGCAGACTGCTGCTTTGCCACGTGTGCCTCAATGATCTGCATCAATTCCTCGTAGCCTTCTATCTGCTTACCTATGATAAGAACTGGTTGCAAACCTGTAAGGTAGCAAATGCTAGCTAGCCGATGAAAAAAAGTCAGCCTCCTCACTCGGATGAAGCACCACAAATTGAGATCGTTGCCACCTGGAATAGGGGTAACGGTGATCCCCAGCACATCTTCCCAAGGAATGAAGACCCATTTAAAGATAAACACCCGGACCTTCATTCCTGCCTCGGTTACGATCACCTCAGTGTAGAGTGTAAGCAGCGTGCAGCCAATGATTAGGGGTATCCAGGCTACCCCCAGGTACCTTAGGTCCTCACCTCTAGGCTGATATCCCCGTAGCAGACTGGACAGCACAGCAAAAAGAGTTCCAACCCAACGCGGCAGTAGCACCAACCCGAAGAAAACAGCTATCGAAGACGGCACTGTGGATGACAAGACTCCCCATAAAGGGTATTTGTATCTTTTCTCTCCGTTTTCCATCAATGCGCTCCTCACCACAGATCAAGTAAGCGAACCCGCAAGACGTTGACCGATATGCCTGTCTGCGCGCCTGCTTGGATACCACCCGGCATCCCTAAAGGGCTTACTCCCAGATAGAGAGTAGTTGGTCCACTGCCCTCCAGGGAAGTCGCCATCTCGACCTCAACATTGAGACCAAGAAACGCTACAGGAATATCCCCGCCCTTGTAGAGCAAATCCACACCTTCAAGTGCCTCATTGGTCGGACAGTTCCAGGCTATCACAGGGCCCGTTGTCCAACTGCCGCCCGCATTTGGTCCCCCTGTTAGACCAGGGCCAAGGAGTAAGTCAAGCTCGCCGCTACCTAGATTGAGCATCAAGTCAGCATTAAAGTCGATCCCGCCAAGTGCCTGCAAACTGACGTCCAGTCGCCAGCCAACAGCACCCTCAGCAGGCTCAGATGGAGGCAATGGTGTCCAAACACCGACCTGCACAGGCCCATCGGGACCAGCTACCACGAGTGGTATTGGTGTCGAGGTCCAACCCGGCGTAGTCGCTATCGCTGTGCTCTCAGGTCGTACAGTCGGCGCTGGAGTAGGTGTACCTGTAGGAGTAACGGAAGGGGGTGTTGGTACAGGGACAGGGATTATCGCTGGAGTTGGTGGCAATTCATCCTCATCGCGAGCACCCACGCCGAACGGATCCACCCTATGCCCACTCGGATCCGTGTACCGCAGCGGATTGTTGCGCACGTAGGCGTATCTGTTAAGGTCCTGGGGGTTGCCGGGGTTGGGCACCAGCGTATCCGCGCTGATGAAGCGCCCCAGCGCGGGATCGTAGAAGCGCGCGCAGTAGTCCAGCAGGCCAAGGCCTGCTTCCACGCGCTGGCCAGTAAAGCAGTAGTCCGTAGTCCCCGGTCCATAGTCCGCAGCCAGGGAGCCGCTGACAAGGTGATCCGCTCCCTCATCCGCTGCCGAAAGTGTCGGGTTTCGGCTGCATCTCAACCCGACCTACGGACTTGGATTGTTGTACTTGAGCGGATTGCATGTGTATGCACACCGATCTATCCCTGGTTATTGGTCTTTACTTCCCCTGGGCCGCACCAGCCACTCCAAAAGGGCAACTGCCAGCAAAAACATGACAGCACTGGCCAAGACAACAGCTATTCGATGCCCCAGAGGCTTCAGTGGCCCACGGACGAGATAAACGATGGGGAGAATCAAACCTATGCCCAATACAAACAACATCCACTTATGACCACTGGATGTTACGCCTCGTCCCATTGTTTTTCGAAAGTGAGGATCCGACCAAGGAATCCACCGCAACCATCGTGGAATCCGATCGGCTTGGCCATCTACTATCAATTGCGCTAGACGCTCCGAAATCCAAAACAGATATGGGAACAAGGCCATGATTAGTATATCTACCCAGTCATTGGAATAATTGCCGAAATCTAACCCCATTACCCTCATTCCCCTCCGTAGCTTATTCAAAATCAGGTCTATTGTGCGTGGGATAAGGCCCAGTAGCAGGAACCGGCCCTTCCAATTGGTATGACCGAACCACTGAGGAATCCTGGCTCTGCAAATGCTTCATGAACTGCTCTTGCAGGAAACTGAAAAAAGCATCTGCCGTTGGCCCTATGGTTTCAACACCAACCCTGCCAGCCATTGCAGAAGTTCCTGAGCGTGCATGTGAGAGTACATGCACTTCCAAATGTGCAGCCACTATATCCCCCACACCGCCGCCCATTCCGCCGAACACGGTGCTTGCTGTCGCCTCACCAACGCTAAGAGGCTCTCCCTTCAAACCTTGACCTAGCAAGTATGCGCTTCCCGCTTGTGCCGCACCCCGACTAAAACCGGCCGCAAAACCTTTACCCGGCATAAAGCTGGTGACTCCACCA
>JACIWR010000125.1 GCA_014360845.1 Anaerolineae bacterium | reverse complement strand
AGAGTATGGCGACAGTGTATTTACAGCCGGATGAGTCTCCGGAAGCTCTGATTAAGCGTTTTCGCAAGAAAGTGCAGCATAGTGGCATTCTCAGTGAGGTGCGACGACGCCGCCACTTCGTCTCCAAAAGTGAGCAGCGACGTCTGGCTCACCGCAAAGCGGTGCGCCGTGCCAGGCGTCGGCAACGCAAGCAGCGAGGTGAATGAGCGCTGCGGTGTGGTTGGACAAGGCAGTGGCGGATTTCGGGGGATGTACCCCGTGAGGTTTAGATGCAGGAGTCTGGCGAGTTCAAAAGAGGTTTTCGCCAGGGTTCAGCTAGATAGCAGAGGTTAATTTATGCCCAGTGGGAAACAGCAGTTGAGTAAAGAGAAGATTACGGTAGAAGGTACAGTGACGGAAGCTCTGCCTGGAACTCAGTTCCGCGTGGAGTTGGCGAACGGGCAGAGTGTGTTAGCTTATCCTGCTGGGAAGATGCGCAAGTATTATATCCGCATCTTGCTGGGTGATAGGGTGCGGTTAGAACTCTCGCCTTATGACTTAACGCGAGGACGCATTGTATATCGTTACAAGCGGTAAAGGTCCGGGGTATACCTGGCCACGCGGTGGTTAACTCAGAGCAGGAGGCAGATGCATGGCTAACGCGAAGAAGTGGCGCAAGAAGAAAATGGCAAAGCACAAGTACCGCAAGCGATTGAAGCGCACGCGCTGGGAGCGACGGAAGAAGTAAATCTGTCGCGCTGTAGTGGTCGGCTTCTCATCACCGTGCACGACGCAATAGTCAATAACGGGTAAACGCTCAGGATGTCAGCGCCAGCCGGAGGCGTAACAAGCATTCCCGCGCATTTCGGGGATTGCCTCGCCATCTACGACGGCTTGCAATGTCCGGCAAAGGCCGCTTTTGTGGCTGGACAGGCATCCGAGCAGTCACAACAACTGCATATTCACATTTAAGTCTGTGTGCCTAATTCCCCATTGCGGGGAAGCGGAGGACCCAAATTCCGGGGTGTACCTCGTCCGGACGAGGGGGGTATCTTTCAGCCCTAACCCGTCAGCTAACTTCGTCGGCAGTGAAAGAGGCAGACCGGGAGTAGTCTTGAGCAAAAACTCCAGGTTTGCACCTGGAGTTTTTGCTGCTTAGAGCACAGGAGGTGATGATCATGGAACGAAGTACTCGCTACACGGTCATTGGTGCCGGCCACGGTGGGAAGGCGATGGCGGCCCATCTGGGTTTGATGGGTTTTCCGGTCACCTTGTACAACCGCACGGCGGCCAATGTGGCGGCCATTCGGGCGCGGGGTGGCATTGACCTGAAAAGTGAGATCGAGGGCGCGCAGGGTTTCGGCCCGCTACGGGCGGTGACCTCTGATATGGCCGAGGCCTTGGCCGAAGCGGAGGTCATCATGGTGGTGGTGCCGGCTTCGGCGCACGGCGACATTGCGCGGGTGGCAGCGCCACATTTGCAGGACGGGCAAATCGTGGTGCTCAATCCTGGCCGCACCGGCGGGGCTATTGAGTTCAGCAAGGTGCTGCGCGATCAGGGTTGCCGGGCTGATGTGATGGTGGCCGAAGCGGAGACCTTGATCTATGCCAGCCGCAGCGAGGGGCCGGCCCAGGCGCGCATCTTTCGCATCAAAGACGCAGTACCCCTGGCGGCCTTGCCTGCCACGCGCACTCAGCGGGTGCTGGAGAAGTTGCGCCAGGCTTACCCCAACTTCATTGACGGCGGCAACGTCCTGTGCACCAGCCTGAACAATATGGGTGCGATTTTCCATCCCGCTCTGACGCTGCTCAACGCCGCGCGCATCGAAAGCACCCGGGGCGAATTCCAGTTTTATATTGACGGAGTGACGACCTCCGTGGCCCGTGTACTGGAGGCTCTGGACCGGGAACGGGTGACGGTGGCCTCGGCGTTGGGCATCCGCGCTCAGACGGCGATAGAGTGGTTGCAAAAAGCCTACGATGCCCGGGGTTCCGACCTGAACGAGGCGATTCACAATAATGCCGGCTACTACGGCATCAAAGCCCCTGTGTCACTGCAGCATCGCTACATCTTCGAGGACGTGCCCATGAGCCTGGTGCCCATCGCCTCGCTGGGGGCGAGATTCGGGGTCCGGGTGCGAGCCATGGAGTCTATCATCCGCCTGGCGTGCATCGTCCATCAGACGGATTATTGGCGCCGGGGTCGCACGCTGGACAAGCTCGGCTTGGAGGACCTCAGTGTAAGCGAGTTGCGAGCTTACGTGGAAACGGGCGTCTTGCCCGATAGTTGAGTCTCCGCCCTTGCACTGTAGTGGCGGACAGCTCTGTCCGTCCCGAAGTATGGGAAGCTTCGCACTGTAGCGGCGGACGGCCCTGTCCGTCCCGAAGTATGGGAAGCTTCGCACTGTAGCGGCGGACGGCCCTGTCCGTCCCGAAGTATGGGAAGCTTCGCACTGTAGCGGCGGACGGCCCTGTCCGCCCTGGGAAGCGGACCTTCGAGGTTCCAATGTGCACCCATGGAGTAAGCGAAGGAGCTACGGAGGTGTATGATGAGCAACAGAGATGATCAGGTGGTGCTGGCTGGAGCGTTGGGGGAATGTGTGCACGTGGCCGGGGTGTTGAATTTTCTGCGTCTGGCCGAGGAGCAGGGCTACCGCACTGAGTTCTTAGGCCCGGCCACTCCCCTGGAGGACTTTGTGCAGGCCATCGCCGATAAGCAGCCCACTATCGTCGGCGTCAGCTATCGGTTGACGCCGGAGACCGGTGAGCGACTGTTACAACAGTTTGCCGAGGCCGTGCGGGCCCGGGGGTTGGACCGCGGACGGCGGTTCTGCTTTGGGGGCACGCCGCCGGTGGCCGAGCGGGCGCGGCACATCCCCTTGTTCGAGCGGGCCTTCTCCGGTGAGGAGCCGGTGGAGGAGATCGTGGCCTACTTGCGGGGGCGGGCAGTGGGGCCACCCCGCGAGGAGGATTACCCCCAGACTTTTGTCGAGCGTTGGGCCTGGAAACGACCGCGCCCCTTGATCCGGCACCACTTCGGCCTGCCCTCGCTGGAGGAGACCATTGCTGGCGTGCGCCAGCTCGCCGAATCGCGCCTGCTGGATGTTATCTCCCTGGGCACTGATCAGGACGCGCAGGAGAATTTCTTCCATCCGGAGGATCAGGACCCGCGTCGCAAGGGCGCGGGCGGCGTGCCGGTGCGTTCCGCCGAGGATTTCCGCCGCATCTACGAGGCCTCGCGCACGGGCAACTATCCTTTGCTGCGCACTTATGCCGGCACCCGCGATTTGATCCGCCTGGCCGAGCTGTATCAGGAGACCATTAACAATGCCTGGGCGGCCATTCCCCTGTACTGGTTCAACCGCATGGACGGGCGCGGCCCCCTGGGGCTGGAGGAATCCCTTGCGGCGCACCAGGAGGCCATGGCCTGGCACGCCGAGCGTGACATCCCCGTCGAGTGCAATGAGCCCCATCATTGGGGCATGCGCGATGCTTCGGACACGGTGTTTGTCGTAGCGGCATACCTGGCGGCGCGCAACGCCAAGGCCATGGGGGTGCGGCACTACATCAGCCATTACATGTTCAACAGTCCGCCGGGGCTCTCGGATAAGATGGACCTGGCCAAAATGCTGGCTGCCCGGGACCTGGTGGAGTCGTTGCGCGACGATGATTTCCACATTTATCATCACACCCGCAACGGGTTGTTGAGTTATCCTGTGCAGGAGGATGCAGCGCGGGCCCAACTGGCGGCCAGTGTGTACCTGCAAATGGCCATGCGCCCGGACGTGCTACACGTGGTCGCTTTCTGCGAGGCAGACCACGCCGCCCATCCTGAGGATGTGATTGCCAGCGTGCGCATGGCGCGGCACGTGATCGAGATCGCCTTGCGGGGCCAGCCGACGATGACTCTGGACCCCGCCGTGGAGGCGCGGCGGCGGGAGTTGGGCGCTGAGGCGCAAGTGTTGCTGGCCGCTATCGCCAGCCTGGCCCCTGCGGATGTATCGGACCCCTTCACTCACGTGCCGACGCTGGGATTGGCCGTGCGCCGGGGGCTGATGGACGCGCCTCACCTGCGCAATAATCCGTATGCTCTGGGGCGCTCGGTGACGCGCATTGTGGACGGCGCTTGTCGAGAGGTAGACCCCCGCACCGGCGAGCCAATGGACGAGGAGCAGCGACTGGCAGCGTTGGGGTTGTGATGGGGGGGACGCACCGCCGTGCAACAGACGGTGCTGGTTGTGAGAAGAGGAGGGCTCTACCCGCATAGGCCTCGTCGTAGGGCGGGTTGGGCTCGGTTGAGCCCTACCCGCCGCTCTGGGCGGCAAGTAGGCAGCGGCCCGGCCTTTGCCACGCGGTCATTCTGTTCGGTAGCTGTTCGAAGCCAAGCGAGGTACTGGCTGTAGCCGCCGCCACCCGTTCGGCTGAGCCCTCGGCGTGAGCGTTCGCCTGAGCTCACGCCGAGGGCTCGGTCGAACGCTCACGACGAAGCCTGCCCTACAGGGCTACTGAAATGCCCGTTACCAGGGGTGAAGGAGCAATACCCCGGCTACGGCTACCAGGCTCAGCGCGAAAACGCCGTCCGCTCGCCGGAATAAAGGGGGCTGCGGATGTTGGACCCCCGGATCGAAGCCGCGTGCCGAGGCTGCTTTGACCACGTCATCGCCGTAGCGTAGGGCATTGGCGATAGTGGTGATCAGCAGCAACTTCAACGCCAGCCAGGGGCGACGATGTCCACCCCGCAGGCGTATGGTATGATAAGCGGCCTCGATGGTCGCACCCAGCGTGGTCAGCAGATTCAAAGCCACTCCCAGGGCAAACCCTAACCCCTTTAACCCCACACCTTCGAAGAGGCGGACCATCTCTCCCGGCGATAGGCTCCTCACGCTCACACTGAAGGCCAGGAGCAGACAAATCGCCCGGAGCGCCATCTCTAACCCCATGAACAGGCCCTGGCGCGAAAGTCGCCACGGCCCCCACGCCTCATCCGCCTGACCCAGAATCCATGGGCTGATGGCTATAATGGATAGAATCATAATCCAAAAACGGGCCCGGCGCAGGGGCGATAGGCCTCGCCCGCCGTTGAGCAGGCCGAAGAGGAGCACTGTGATCAGTAAGGGCAGCATCTGTCCCGCGGGCAAAATAGCGGTCAGACACAGCACCCACATCAGAAAGATCAGATGGCTCCCCGGTCCCGGCCAGCTTCTCATCTCACTCCTCTGGTGCTGCTGCCGGGGCCAGCCGCCGCTGGACGGCGCTACCCAGGTCCCAGGCTAACCACCCGCATAGCGCTCCCACTGCCACCCGCACCAGGAAAAGGATCAAAAGAATCAACAAGCTATAACGCACATCCAGGTGCAGCACTCTGCTGCCGTCCTGAATCATTTTCAGGTAGACTGCTTCGATGCCTTTGCCGAAGAGCAGGCGCATCATGATGAACTTGTGGAAGAAATTCCAGCTCACCGCCAGGCTGCCGGCCAGGGCGAAATGCCAGCGGACGGGCTGGCGCGTCAGAAGTAGCGCGATCTCAATCAGCAGCGATTCGGCCAGAATGGCGACGATGGGGCCGATGACGATGCCGCCCAGGCTGAAGGCCTTCAGCACGGCGGTGATGATGCCCATCATCAGTACCGCGCCGGCCCGGGGGACAAAGCACCTTCCCACCAGGAGCAGAATGCTGCCCAGGCCGGCCATGATCAGGCCGATGACGAAGGTATCGGCCAGCGGCGGGAAGAGCACGTGCAGATAGGAGCCCAATGTTAACTCGGCAGCGCCCCACAGAGCGCCGAACACGGCTACATACACCCAGTCCCGCACGGTGTATCGGGCCAGTCCTGCGGTTTTCTCTTTGATCATGGTTGTCCCTCCGATTGTGCTTTAGTGTTGGCGAAAAGTGAAGCGTGAGTCTGGCAAGAGGGGGGGCGTTCGCCAGAATCGGATTTCACTGCCGTTCCATCGCCCATGATGCGTCCCTCGTGGAGCCAGATGATGCGGCTGGCATAGTGGCAGATCAACTTGTAGTCGTGCGTGATGAGCAAGATGGTCTGCCCGGCGTCGTTCAGGTGGGTCAGGAAGTCCATCAGACGGCTGAGGTGTCCCCAGTCCTGGCCCATGGTTGGCTCATCGAGAATGAGCAGGTGAGGGGAGAGGGCCAGTGTCGCTGCCAAAGCCGTGCGCTGTTGTTGACCGGCGCTCAGCGCCTGGGGACGGCGGTGTCGTAAGGCACTCAGGTCGGCGGCTACCAGGATGTCCTCGAGACCGCCATCCGCGTTACGGCGGTAATTGCGTGGACCAAAGCTCACCTCGTCTTCCACTCGATCGCACACCAGTTGATGCAGCGGGTTCTGAAAGAGCAGCCCCACCCGTCGGCCCGCCGGCAAGCGACGCAATGCCGGGGCCCAGATTACTTTGCCGCACCGGGGGCGCAGGATGCCGGCCAGGACGCGGGCCAAAGTGCTTTTCCCCGCCCCGTTATTACCTACCAGGGCCACGAATTCCCCCGGATATAGGGCCAGGTCTATGTTGTGTAACACGCGACGGCGACCGTAACCGGCTTCCAGCCCCTGGAGCCTGATCAGAGGCTCGGAGGGGGGAGGCGAGCTTCTGGGGGCGGAGATGTATTTCTTGAGGTCGTGCTCCGCCTGGTGCCAGGGGTAGTAGAGTCCCAGAGCCGTCAGCCGCTCTTTGTCCGCAAAGACGTCGGCGGGTTGACCGTCCGCCACGATGCGTCCTGTGTCCATGATGATAGCCCGCTCGGCCAGAGGGGCGATGGTCTGCAAGCGGTGCTCGATGATGACCACAGTAAGTCCCTCCTCGCGCTGCAGGCGGCGCAGGGTGGAAAGTAACCTCTCGGTGCTGTGCCAATCCAGATTGGCGGTCGGCTCGTCGAGGACCAGGACGCGAGGGCGTAGGGCCAGGACAGAGGCGATGGCCACCAGTTGTTGTTCTCCTGCGGACAAGTGGCGTACCTCGCGCTGGCTCAGGTGGGTTATGCCGGTGGCTTGCAGGGCGAAAGTTACCCGGGCGGTGATTTCCTCGGCTGGCAGGCCCAGATTGCGAGGGGCAAAGGCTACTTCTTCGCTCACCGTGGCGTTGAAGAGTTGCGTGGATGGATTCTGGAAAACCAGACCGAGGTGAGAGGCTAGCTGAGCGGGCGAGTGCGCGCTGGGGTCCATGCCATCCACTCGCACCTGACCCCTGACCCGGGTGGCGGGGATGTGATGGACGAGACCGGAAAGGCAGAGGGCCAGAGTGCTCTTGCCGCAGCCGGAGGGGCCGCTGATGAGGGTGAATGAACCCGCGGCCACGTCGAGGGAGACGTCGCACAGGGCACAGGTGGAGCCATAGTGGACGGTGAGGTGGCGCACCTGAATGATGGCTTCATCTGAGGTCATGTGGACTCTCCCTGAACGGCGAATTGCCGAGAGCAGTGATCGAGCCAGCCGAGGATGGCTTCCATCTGGCGATAGCGGAACTCGGAGACCAGATGCGCGAAATCGGTGGGTTCCAGGTTAGCCGCTGCCTGGGCTATGGCCTGCATGCGTTCGCGGCAGACGGCCTTCTGGGCCGCAATGAGTTCTTCCAGGCCGCCCAGCTCTAGTTGGCGCAGGAAGTATATCTTGGCCAGAAAGAGGACGCGGATGTCATGGATGCTTTTCACCGGCTGATGGACCCAGTCCAGGAAAGCCTGCCGTCCGGCGGGGGTGAGGTGATAGACCTTCCGGGCGGGGCGCGATGGCTGCCACTCGGTCTGAGCAGCTACTTGCCCCGTCTCTTCCAGTTGTTTGAGGATGGCGTAGACCTGGCTGCGTCCCGCGCGCCATATCGGTCCCAGCTCGGTGGCATATTTCTGGTATAGCTCGTAGCCGTGCATGGGGCCGCGCATGAGCAGGCCCAGCACGGCTTTTTCCGGGGAGAGGATAGCACGTCGCGTCATGGGGCACCTGCTGTGTTCAATAAATGAATATTCAAATTTTGAATATATTATACTCCCTGGGCCGCATTTGTCAACAGCGCGTACGGCCTGGGGGTATAGCAGGGCCAGGGGGTGCGATGTGCCTTCTCCTTTTCTCCCTGGCGCACTTGGAAAAAACGGGTTGCTGGTTTATAATAGGGTCACATCTCATTGGGAGGAGCTGTTCATTGACAATTCAGACAACTCGACCGCTGATCATGGTGACGAATGACGATGGTATCGCCTCCCCAGGGCTGCGGGCGGCGGTGCGCGCGGTATCGCCTTTGGGAGACGTGCTGGTGGTCGCGCCGTTACAGCAGCAGACCGGTGCTGGTCGCAGCTTGCCGCCTTACGAGGGCCATATCCAGCGGGTGACGCTCAGCCTGAATGGCGGTGAGTTTGAAGCTTTCGCCGTGGAAAGCACCCCCGCCGTGGCCGTGATGTATGGCCTGGCCAAAATCGCTCCCCGCCTGCCGGACCTGCTCGTCTCCGGGATCAATTACGGCGAGAACGTGGGAGCGGGCATCACCGGTTCGGGCACAGTCGGAGCGGCGCTGGAGGGGGCTTTGTGGGGCATTCCTGCCCTGGCGATCTCTTTGGAAACGGATCAGAAGTACTATTACACTCACTCGGATGAGGTGGATTTCTCCGTAGCGGAACACTTTACTCGCCAGTTTGCGCGTTTACTGCTGCGCACTGAGTTGCCGCCGGATGTAAATGTGCTGAAGGTTGATGTGCCCAGTGACGCGACTCCGCAGACCCCCTGGCGTGTGACCAGAGTCGCTCCGCGCCGCTATTTTTACCCCGTTGAGCTACCCGACCGTCCCGCGCTGGGGTATGAGATACGGGTGGATGTGGACACTTTGGAGCCGGATACCGATGTCTACGCCTTGAGGGTGGCGCGGCAGGTGGCGGTGGCCCCGCTCAGCGTGGACCTGAGTTCCAGGGTAGGCTTGAGCGATTTGGAGACGTTGCTTCGGCGGGATGGGAGTCCTTCGCTTTTGGAGCGGGAGTGAGCGGGCCAAGCATTCTTCGACTCCGCTGCGCACCGCTCAGAATGCTTGGCCCGCTCGGACGGGAATGCCCCCGGCGGGATTGATGGTGATTCCAGGGGCGACCAGCCGGTCGCCCTATACTACAGGGCGCAACTCGCTCCTTCGCTGTCCCGCAGTGCGACTGCGGGACAGGCCCTCCGCTCGCGGGGTACAACTCCGCGAGAACGGGAAGATGTCCATGGGGCGCGGCATGCCACGCTCCCACGGGGGCTTTCCTCGCCGTAGTTCGACACCCTTCGATTTCACTCAGGGCGCAGCCCTTCGTCTCCGCCCCTCGACTCCGCTCGGGATGGGCTCAGGGCACGGCAGCGGTCGGCCGCTACGGGATAAACCTGCTCCCAAACTGAAGCGCACCCTGGGCGATTTGGGCTTGACATCGTTAGGGAAAGGTGATATAATAAGATCAAGGTATATAGATATTCTATGTATAGCTCAGGGAGTAAGGACGATGTCACCGCCATTGGATATGAGGAAGGGCAGTACCACCGTCTTGGTTTTGACCTTGTTGGCCGAACGACCGATGTACGGCTATCAGCTCGTCAAGGAGCTGGAGCGGCGCAGTGAGGGCTATTTCAATCTCAAAGAGGGGACGCTGTATCCGGCCCTGCATCGCTTGGAGAAAGAAGGACTGGTGCGCAGTGAGTGGCGAGTAACGGATCAAGGCCCCGCGCGCAAATACTATCATCTCACCGAGAAGGGCCGGCGAGCGCTGGACAAATCGGTGGAAGAATGGGGCACTTTCGCCCGTAAACTGCTTACCGTGCTGGACAGCGTGTCCTGAAGGGCACAGCGAGGAGGCATGATGCAGATCATCGAGGCATACTTGGGGGAAGTGGCTTCTCACTTGATGACGGACATAGTGACCGAAACCGAGATCTTACGCGAAATCGAAGGACATCTGCTGGAGGCCGTAGCCGACGGGGAGCAGGTCGGTTTGTCGCCGGAGGAGGCAGCGCGCCAGGCGGTGGCCCGTTTTGGTTCGCCCCGCGAGATTGCCAGGCAGTTCCGCGAGGTGTACAATGAATCAGTAAGCCAGGCGGTGCTTTCGGCGGCGCTGCCGGTGTTGTTGACCATGCTGCTCCGCTCGGTAGTGCTACCCTGGTTGCACAGTCTGCGCGGCTGGCCGGCCGGACCTGCACCGCTGTTCTTCCTGGCTCTGATCGTGCTGGCATTGCTCGTGCCGGCCCTGGTCATACGTCGTTGGCGCTACGGGTATGCAGCCTGGGCTTTCTTCAGTGTGATGGCCATTCTTCAAGCGGGGAGCACACCATGAACAGTTTTCTGGTCATCGAGCACATCCTACGCAACCGCGCGGATTTCTTCGACGAGGTGCGTAACGGCAACGACCTCTCGGCCAAAATCCGCGACATGTTGATCAGCTCGTCTCTGTTTTTCGCCCTCTACGGGTTGGTGATGGGCTATTCCAATAGCTGGATGCAGTCCCTCTCCTCGGCGGTCAAGCTGCCGGTGTTGTTTTTGATCACGCTGGTGATTTGTCTGCCCACGTTGTATTTCTTCAATTTGTTGTTCGGCTCCAAGTTGACTCTGCCGCAGACCCTGGCTCTGATTCTGACGGCCATCACCGTCACGGCGGTGCTCACTCTCTCTTTCGCCCCCATCTCTCTGTTCTTCTGGCTGACCGCGCCCAACTACCAGTTTTTCAAGCTGCTGAACGTGGGTATTCTCACCCTGACCGGCTTCTTCGGGTTGACTTTCCTGGTGCAGGGGATGCGCTATGTGCAGCATGAGGGGCGCTCGGTGCGCACGGTTATCCTCTGGATGTGGATTTTCGTTTACGGCTTCGTGGGCACACAGATGGCCTGGACGCTGCGGCCCTTCTTCGGTGCGCCGGAGTT
>JACIWR010000124.1 GCA_014360845.1 Anaerolineae bacterium | reverse complement strand
TCAGTCCCCCCCGCACAGCGGGGGGGAAGGCCCGTAGGAGGAGAGGGAGAGAGGGCAGCGCAGAGGGCCTCGCCCACCGGATCACGAGGTCCTACAGCACGGGGCAGGGCGGCAAAAGCGCGCTCGATCCGTTCATGCAGCACGACAAAGCGGTTCTCGTCATCGCGGCGGTAAGCGCGAATCAGGCCCTCGGCCACCCGGCGCACCAGGTCGGCCGGCGGTCGATCCAACTCGCGCAGGGCGGCGGCGACGAAAAGCAGGTTGTGAGGCAACAGGCCGCCAGTGGGGTCGGGGGCGTCCAGGGCAGCCTGCAACAAGCTTTCGCTCACCCGGCGGCCAGCCAGTCCCACGGCCAGCAGCAAGACCTCACGCCAGGCCGGGTCGCCCAGGCGAGACAGGAACAGGTCTTTCGCGTCGGGGCGGGCAACCAGCGCCCGGGCAGCGAAGTATTCCTGGAACTGGCGATGGAGAAAGCCGTAAACCCCTTCCCCTCGCGCCACAAAGAAACCGCTCAGGTTCGCCGCTGCTGCCAGCAGGTCATCAGCCACGTCGTCGGGGCGGCGGTCTCTGGTCAGGGCCGGTTCGTCGGCTAAAGCCTCCAGCAACCAGCAACGGATGCGGTCCTCGTCGGCCAGACCGGCAGGGCAGGCAGGATCGGCGTGCAGACGGAAGGCCAGGTGAGCGGTGATGCGCTCCAGGGCGTCCGCCAGGTCACGTCCACCCACCTCCTGGGAGAGCCGTCCCCACTGCTCCTGGCGTTGTCTAAAGACCGCCTCGGCCGCGCGGCGGTAGAGTTCAACACGGCGAGCGGGCAGCCCTTCCTGCGGTGAGGCCCAAAAGACCTGGGCCAGAATGGTGAGCAGAAGGGGATTGCGGGCCATTTCGTCGCGCACGTGGGGGTTGGGATGCTCCAGAACAGCCTGGGCCAGGGCGTCGGCGCGGTCGGGGATGCCGGTGGCCTCGGCCCAGTTGTGGCAGAAGCGGCGCACGGCGGTGTCGTCCATCGGCTGGATGACGAAGTGGGGCAGGTTTTCGTGCAGCGGGCGCAGATGGTAACCGACGATGCGGCTGGTGACGATGAGTTGGTTGCCGCCTGTCTGGGCCAGGTCATCGGCCATGTTCAGCACGGGATGGTAGTTGGAATCGAGAGGAGAGCGGCCCCGGGCATCGCGCACCCAGTCACCGATAAGGGTCTCAATCTCAGCGGCGATGTCTTGTCGCTGATGGATGTCGGTCACCTCATCCAGACCGTCGAGGATGAAAGTCACCCGCCCGGCGGCCAGATAGTCACGGATGAGAGCGTGGAGGGCCTCCGGGCGGCGACCGGGTTGCAGCAGACTCTCCACGTGGCGACCCAGGTAGTTGAGCAGCGGCAGGTGAGTGTCCTCTCCCGGTTTGGGCCAGCGGGCAGCGGCATAGTCGGCAATGCGCACCAGGATGGGCAGCCGGGCCGGGCCGAGGGGCTCTTGCGCAGCGGGATCGGCATCGGGACGGACGTGGTCGGCGGGAACCTGCACCCGGTCGCGGTCTTCCTGGAGGGCACGGCCCAATTGTAGGGCCAGCCAGCGGGCCAGAGTTGTCTTGCCACTGCCGGGGTCACCCAGGAGGACGATCCAGCGGTGACGGCGGACGATCTCAGCCAGGTGATAGGTACGCTCCTGAGCCTCTCGTTGCACCTCCAGCAGTTGTTTGCGCAGGCGGGGGTCACAAAGAAGGTAGCGGCCTGCGTAGGGGTTCAGCCGTGCCACCTGGTAAATCAGGGAGAGATCGTCGGCCAGGCCGGTCTGTCGTTCCTCCTCCACCAGTTGGCGAAAGAGCACGTAACTGGCCCGTCGCTCGGCCGGGGCAGAACGGTCGGCCTTCAGCGCCACGTAGACCCGCTCCAGAGGCAGGGTCGCCCGCCCGGCTTGGGCATAGGGAAGGCGAATGTCCTTGCACTCTTTGACCACAGCCTCCAGGTAAGCCAGCCGGTCGGCATCGGTGTAGGGTGGGGGCCGGCGCTGAGCAGTCATCTCTGTCAGCAAACGCCGGATATCCTCGAGAAGGCCGCGCTGGCCGGGCAACAGGCGGACTGTGGCCTGATCACCGATGGCCATGCCGCTCACCGGGCCGAGGAAGACAAGATTGTATTTGGCCGCGCCCAGTTGTGCCTCCAGGCTAGAGACGGCAGCGGCGATGGTTGCCAGCGTCTCTCGCTGCTCACGCAGGAGGGCGTGGATGGCGGCGATGCGCACCACGCTGACGCGGTTGTATAGCGGGCTGCCCGGCTCTCCCGCCTTGTCCAGCAGGGCGTCGGTCAAACCGCGAGTGAGGCTGGTGAGCGCGGTGTTGAAATCCACCGGCAAAGTGGCTTGGTCAAACTCCAGCGCCTCGAAACGGGCCCGTAACGACCCCAGTGGCGGCTCGCGCCCCTCCAGGGCCAGGTCGAGCAAGGCGTCACCCACTCCCTCGGCAGCGATAAACTGCCGTAAGACGTCATCCAGCAAATGGGCATGGCTTGGATTCAGGTCGGCAGCGACGGCTTCCAGCATCGTCTGAAAAGCCCGCTCCCAAGCCCGGGTTAGGGCCCGCATCTCAGAGTCGCCGAAGGCCAGGTTGCGCAGACGGTCCGCAGTGCGCACGATGAGCTCAGCCGCTAGATTGGCTGCCAGGTTGGTCAGGATGTCGGTGGTTATGGTCATAGGTCATCTCCAAATGTGAGCTCTAGCGATCAAACTACCTCACCGGTCTTTTGTGACGCGCCATCTTGTGAATCACTTCTACCAGAACACCAGGGCGAAGTAACCCGCTTGCTCTGGCCGTCCTAAGAAGCTGGTTAACCAGTTGAAACGCTTGCCAGATCCGTCCTTGAGAGAGATACAATCGAGTCAGAGACCAATATGCTGCCAGCATTCCCCGTGGATCCCCGATTTCGTCGTAAATGGAGACGGCCCCTTTTAAGAGGTCAACCGCATGCGGGATTTTTCCCAGGCATACCATCAACCTAGCACGGGACAGAAACAATCTCGCCATCTGAGGCCGATCCCCAATCCGCGTGGCCGTCTCCAGTGCTTCTTGGTATATTTTCTCGGCGTCCTCGTAGCGCCCTTCGAGAGTCGCCAGGTCTCCCAGGAGCCGTTGCGTGGCTGCTACCCGGCGCAAGATGCCCACCTGCTGGCTCATTTGCAGGCTCATCTCCAGTTGTGCATGGGCCTCAGGCAGATCGCCCTCAAGCAGGGCCAGTTCTCCCAGGAAATGATGGCATTGGGCGATCATCGCCAGTTCATCCGTATCGGCCAGCAGCGAGAGGCTTTCCTCTACCCATTTCCTGGCTCCTCGGAGATCGCCCCGATCGCGGGCCAGAAGCCCCCGGACGTACAAAGGATGAGCCAGCCAGAGACCCAGGCTCAGGTTTCTGGCCTCGGCAATCGTCGTCTCACACAGTTGCTCGGCCTCAGTTAATCGCCCTTGAGCGCGCACCACCAGCGAGCGCATGTGGCGGCTTCTCAGAGCCATTGCATCTTCGCCCAGGGCGCGATAGGCTTCTTCACTGGCTCGATAGAGCCGCTCCGCTTCGCGATACTCGCCCTGTTGGTGAAGGATGTCTCCCTGATCATGGGTCCACCGAGCTATACTGACAGCGTCTCCAAGGGCCTGCGCCGCTTCGCGGGCCCACTCGTTCAGCGTGAGGCTCTGCGTCCAATAGCCCCGCAGGTCCAGAAAAGGCTGCAAAGTGTCCCGAAAGGCCACCACCAGTTCCCAGGCCTTCTGCTCGTAACTCTGCCGGGCTGCCTCCCAGAGATTAGGTAGTTCGTACTCCAGGACCTGATGGTTGTCGGCCTCCCTTTGAGCAAAAGACAGGCGATAGGCAGCAGCCTTGGCCGTGGCTTGGTGGAAGAAAGCGACGTTCTCGATCTGTCGGTCGTGGACTCTCACATCGTCCATCGCCGCCGTCCCACTGTCCAATCAAGGAGCTCCCGCAAGATGGCAGCGAACCGCTGGCGGCTGAGCACGCCCAGGCGCCAGTACATAATCAGGCTCTGCTTCAAATAGCGTACCGCGGTGATCAGGTGTCCCATTTGCAGGTGCACGACAGCGAGGTGGCGCAGGCAGCTGGCTGCGCCGTGCTGGTTGCCTAATTGGCGACGAATCACCAGTGACCGCTCTATGTGGGCCAGAGCTTCTTGTCGCCGCCCCTCGGCCATGACAATCAGTCCCAGTTGTTCGTAGGCATCCGAGGCACCGCGTGTATCGCCGATTTCTTTATACAGCTCGATGGCTCGTCCACACAGACGCCGGGCTTGAGCCAGGTCTCCCTGGTTCAAACGCACCCATGCCAGATGATGAGCCGCGGTGGCCACATCACTCCGGTTACGCTGGGCCTCGCCGTATTCCAGCACCTGCTGCAGATAGACAGCAGCCAAATCATAGTTCCTCTTCTTCCGGTAGACAACCCCCAACATCACCATAAGATCCGATGCCTCACCTGCCCCGATTCGTCTGCGCAGTTGATCCACATCAAGGTAGAGGGAAAGAGCCTTGTCCAGGTCTCGCTGGTTGAGATAGTAGGTCACAATATCCAAACGCACAGCGATCAGCGCCTTATAATCTGCCTGCTCTGACAACAGCTTCTCGGCTTTCGTCAATGTCTTGAGGGCTATCCTATAATCGCCTTGGTTAAACTGCAAATGACCAAGAGACGCACAGGCGCGAGCATAAGTACGTGGATCATCCCCCTCACTCGCTTCGATCGCCGCCTGGATGCTGGACATGGTCTCATGCCACCGGCCAAGGACCATTTGTGCCTCGCTGCGGAGTAACAACAACCAACCCGGGCTCTGACGCAATCTCTCACAAGCCCGTAATCCATCCTCACACCATTGCAACAATTCAGCATTGAAACCTCTTTGACGAAGATAGGAAGCGAGAACCTGGACATAGGCGATAACGAGATGTGCTGTTTCCTCGCTGTTTTGAGCGGCCAGCCAGGACTGGGATGCACGAAGGTTAGCCAACTCGTAGTCCAACCGCTCATACTGATTCTGGTAGCGACGGGCCAGCTCCAGGCGAGCCCCTGCAGCCAGGCGGTCTGCCGACTTCCAGTGACGGATGGCCTGATCTTCCACAGCCCTGTCAGTTTCAAATACAGCCTGGACTGCCTGGGCGGTCTGGGAGGCACTCATAGCAATCCTTGCTTCCGCCACATTTCGGGCAGGTCACTATTCACAAAATGGCGGGTGAGTTGGTGAATCCCGTATCGGGCTTGACTGGCGACGAAAGAAACTTCAAGCAAAGAGTAGGCGACCAGTTGGTCAATGGCTTCCACCAGTTCCCCTTCGTTCTCCGCGACATCCACGCTGGCCAGCTCCTCCCAGCTCACGGTGGTGACCACCGTTCTGCCGATGTAGATGAGCGCCCGTTGAGCTGCTGGTGAGAGCTGTTCCCAACTTTGACGGAAAATGAAGGGATAAAGATCGCCACCGGCCTGCCGCAGGCGTCTCAATATCAAATCCAGGTCCAGAAATCTGGCCTGGGCCACAACCAGCTTCAGTGCCAGGGGTGCCCCACCGGTTATCTCGTGGATTTCGCCCAACTTCTCTTCAGGTGCCCCCAGAATCTGCTGCACGCCGCGCTGTTCCGCGTCTGTCTGCAAGAAAAATAGCGAATCTTTTATGCCGAGTTCCTGCAAAGAGAGGGCGTGGACAAAATCATGGCGCACTTTCTTGCGGCTGGTGACGATGGCCCGGCTGCCGTCAAGGAAACCTCGCAAGTGAGCGACTAAAGCGTTGGCGTTCTCAGCCGTTTCGAGGTTATCTACCAGGACCAGGTAGCGATGTTGCCGAAGGAGATGGGTCAGGGCTGCACGTTTCTCTTCCGCTTTCAGCGTAGGCATCTCCCACCGTCCCAGTTGCCGGGCGATGGCGTCTAGCAAACTGTCGAAGTCGAGGGTCGCCTCGCGCACCTGGACAATCTCCCCACCGGTGAGAAGCTCCTGTTTAGCACTGTCACCGACAACGCCTTCAAACAGATTCTGCCGTAAAGCCCGCCGAGACAACTCCACAGCCATGGCTGTCTTTCCCAATCCTCCCAGACCATCAATGACAATCACCGGAGGGCCTTTGGGGTCTTGCAGCATTTTCAACAACTGATCCAGGTCTCGTTCCCGACCAGGCAAGGGGTAGTAACGTTCGTCGGGGATGTTGGCAGGCCACGCCGCCTTCAGAGGTTCAGCCCACTGAGATGGGGCCGGCGCACCGAACTGTTGGCTGACCTGTGCCTGATCGCCAATGACTATACCCTGACTGTCAGTGATGTGAATCTGATACTTGGGACCGCGTTGGGGTGGCTCATCTTCCCTCGCCGAGGGCGCGCTCCCCAGAAGGTTGTGCAGATCAGCCACGACCTGGGTGGCAAGATGATCAGGGCTCTTGAAGAACGAGACCGTGTGATTGACTTTGAGCTCACCCTTGAGGGCTTCCAGTTTTGCGGCTTTGGCTGAGTCGCGTTCTATGTGGGCCGGAGGGACAGGCACGCTATCGTCCTTGAGGTAGATAAGGCATGGTAGCCCACGCTCCCGCGCCCGGCGGTACTCAGCCTCGGTAATGCCGGAACCGTAGCGATGGGCAAAGATGCCAATGTAGACATCGCTGCGGTCTACTTCGGCCAGGCTGACTTCCTTGGGGGTCTCCGGTCGGCTGCCGAAATACTCCATGCCCGCGAAGGCAGTGTCCTGCATACGGTGCAAAGCTTTCTCCACCGCCTCGCGCTCCGGTTGCAGGTCTTCCCAGGTAGAACTCACGAAGATGCGGAGCGATCTTGCCGAACTCACTTGCTCTGTGGGTGCAACATCCACTCCCCCACGCTCGCCCAAAAGTTCACGTGCGTAGCTCTTTCCTTGAGGGGTAAGCCGGAAATTCCAGTCATCGGGATGCCCATGCTCTTCCAGATCATCTTCCGTGCGTTTGATATAGCCTCTATCTACAAGTTCACGCAGCGCAGCAACGATGTCCCAGCGTTTGCGGCTCGTCCAATAGCCCCTGGTTTGCCACTCATCCGCGGACACAATACCGGCCCTTGTCGCCAGAATTATGCCAGGAAGACCATGAGCTCTGACGCCAGGATATTGAGGATCTTGGTGGGCTTCATAGAACGCTATTAAGATGCGCTCCGCATATTCCTCATAAAGCGGCCTCGACTCTGATTCAGGTTGCTCACCAAACGTTTGGGCGTAGATGCGATTACGAATCACGAGCCGGCCTGCCTGCGCTTTGACAACGCCAGTCAGGTAGAGTTCCAGGTAGAGGTCATCAGCGGCTTCTCTGCGAGAGATGGACTCACCAGCCCGCAGTCGTGACCAGAGTTCAGCCGCCGGTGCCGATAGACGGCTCAACATCTTTGCCACATGTCTGAGGTTCTTATCTTGCTGGAGCGGGCTGACCGGATTGAGGATGACCTGCTCGACGACGTGATCCACGTGGTCCGGCGTGAGAGCGGTCAGGCTACCATCGCGGGCGGCCTTTTCCAGCTCGGCGCAGATGCGCTGAGTCAGGTAGGGGTGCCCACTTGCCCAGTTGTAGATAGCCTGGTGGACAGCCTCATCCACTGGCAGATTTAGATCGGCTAGATGATCAGTCAGCACCCGCGTCTCGGCTGAGGTGAAATCGTCCAGGCCAATCTCTCGTCCAACGTTGAAAGGAGAGATATCGGGATCCTTCACCAAGTCGCTGGGATCCACAGCGCCAGCCAGGGCCACGACCAGGGTGCCCCCATAGTTATCCCGCTGGATGTAGAGGTTGCGTAGAGTCATGAAGAAGGTATCGGAGAAGTGCGTGCCGTCAGTGTCTCGTGCCTTGCCGGCACCCTCTACTTCGTCCAAAAACAGGGCAATACAGGGCTGACTATTAGGCCAGGGCAGGGCCTGGTCGAGCAGATAGCAGCGCAGGTCAACCTGGTTGCTCAGGGTTGGCACCTGCCCTGGTGTGAGGTTCAAGGCCAGCGCCTTGCCCAGTTCGGCATACCAGGCCGGCTTGGGGAAGTCCATCAGGGTGGATAAGTCCACGTAGGCACAGCGCCAACCCATCTCGCTTAACCTGGTGGCCAGGCGTTTGAGCAGTGAAGTCTTACCTATCTGGCGCGGGGCGATGACGTGCAAGTATTCGCCGTCCAAGGCGGCGTGCAAAGCGTCGTGGTCCGCCTGACGTTCCACATAGGTTGTATGATCAGCAGGGAGCGCTCCCCCGGCTTGAAAGATTGAGTTCATGAGACACCTCGCTTCGATCGTGGCTCAACGTCACCGTGATGCTGATAGGTTTCCCGGTTGAGGGCGATGAGATCATCCAGACGGGCAGTCTTAGCGATGACTTCCGGGAACGCAGCCACGGCGAACTCGTAACCTTCGGCAGTACGTTGCAGGATGTTGCGCAAATCTACTAACCGTTCCAGGGCATTGTCCACCTGATTGAGGGTGACCTCGATGCCACGGCTGATAAGGGCTTCGTGCACTGCCGTGAGCGTGCGCACATTGTCATCAGCGGCCTCTTGATGAACTGCTTCCCAATCGCCTCGGTCGGCGTGAATCAGAGCGCAATTGAGCAGCGCTGCTGCCAAACCATATTTATCACCGGTCCCTTCACAGATGGCAGCATCAGTTTGGTAGCAATTCAGTGCTTCATCCAACTCGCCCCGCGCCTTGTGAATCAAACCCAGGTTCGTCAATGCCTGTCCCTCACCCTGCCGGTCGCCAGCATCGCGGGCGGCGGCCAGGCTCTGGCGGAAGCTATCCGGCTCGTGCAGCCAGGCCAGCAAGGTAGCGACAATGTGTTTACAGTCACTACCACAATCGTAGGGACAGGTGCAGAAAGCCACCAGCCGGCCGGGCGCCTCTCGAATGGTGACCCGATAGATGTGAGTGCCGGCCACGCGGGTTTCGATGCCGTCGTCGAGCCGTGTGCGTTGCCGGACAGCGCCGCCGGTGTAGTAGCTCCAGCCTCGCTCGAAGCTGGCTTCAGTACAACGAGCGCGGATGTCAGCCTCGGTGAGATGGTCCAATCCGCCATTCATCTATGCTCTTCCCTCGGTGCCAGACCGGCCACGGCGGGGCAGCCGCTCGTGATGGCCACCATGTTCCCCATCGTGAACCACTGCCTCCATGGAGGACGCCAGGAGCTTCGCATTTTCCCTCGCCCACCATGATGTACCGGGCCTCTCCATCGCTTATCCACCTACTCGCAACCCAATTCCTGGTACTCAGCCTCATATTCGGCCAATTGCCCTTCCAGGTCAGCGATTTCTCGTTCTGCGCGGCGTTTCGCCTTCGGATCGTCAGCCAGGCGACGTTGATCTTCATACTGCTTGATTAACTCCAGCGTCTCGCGGATGCTCTCGGCCAAGTCAGCACAGCGCTGTTCATGGCTGATCAGCCCAGTTTCAGTCGGGGCGGGTCGGAGAGATTCTCCGCTGAACTGCTGCGTGACCTGTGCTTCGTCGCCAATGACCAGCCCCTAGGCCCGCTCGATCCCGGCCTTCTCCGCATAGTAATCCATCAACCGCTGGCTGATGTGACGATAGGTCGTCTCGCTGGTGAACTTGAGACGCTCCAGCAGCAGTTCGCGGATCTTGTCGTGGAATTTGAGGCCGTAGGGATGGGGCTGGATGAAAGAATGGCGGTGCAGCTTGTCGTAGATAGCCCGTCCCTGGGCGATGTCCACCTCCATGATGACACTCACCACCTCGGGGTCGAACCAGCGGGCAATGCAGCCGCGCTCCAGAAAGTCGCGCACTTCGCGCACTCGCTCCTCGCGCAGGATACGGTTGAGCAGTTGGGTGGCTACAAAGTCGCGATCGGCACTGCGTTCCAGCGTACCAACGGCCTCCCACCCGCCGCTCTCCCTGGCCAGGTGGACAACCAGCACTAACAGCAAGGGGTAGCCGCCGGTGAACTGGTAGACCTCGTCCAGAGATGCCGCATCGCGCAGGCCGTGGTGCACCAGATAGGCTTTGGCATCCGCCTCGCTCAGTTCTGGCAGTTCCATGGCCTTCACCGTGTCGCCGTATTCATCCCAATCAAAGTTGACCCGGTGGAGCTGGTTGCGGCCGAAGATGACCATCTTGATCCCGTCAGGCAACTCCCGCACCAGGGTGCGACACACCCAATCGTCCAGCCCTTCCATTTCCTCGTAGGTGTCCACGAGGATGGTGATGGGTTGCCGGGCTCGCTCCATGGCTGCGCCGATGCCTTCGACCAAGCTCGCGGTGAGGGCCTTGTCCACGCCCCGCAGGTAGCGTTCCAGGGCAAAGCGGTTGTGCACCGTGCGGCGCACCTCCTCGCTGACGGCTTTGCCCAACTCGGCCAGGGTTTTGGTCAGGCCGGCCGGGTCCTTGACGTTGCCCACCACGTCGAACATGGTCGGCAGGCCACCACCCCGCTGCAGGATGTCCTGGACGACCAGGTAATCCTCGTAGCGGCGACGGAAGTCGCCAAAGGCACCGGCTAACTTTTCCCCGCCCGGCCCCTGGGCCAGCCCCTCTTGGATGTAGTAGAGCAGGCGGTCGGGGGTGAGGTCGGGGCTGTCGCCCTGGATGGTGGCGAAGGGCAACCCCTGCTGGCGGGCACGCGCCTCCAACTTCTGGCAGACCACCGTCTTGCCGATGCCGCCCGGGCCATAGATGTTGAGGAGCCAATAGGATGTCTGGCCGACCACCAGCTTATCAAACAATTCCACTTCAGCCTGGCGGCCGACGATGTATGGTTTGGGTTCGGGCATATCCTCACCTCCCGGTTGTTGGGGCAAAGGACGCCGTCAGAGTTTTCACCTGGGGTTGCAGTTGCATCAGTCGGGTCAGTTCCCCTTCGGCCCCCAATTGAGCTGCTTGTTCCAGAGCCTCGGCGAAGGTTCGCTGCAGGATTATCTGTTCTTGAGGTTCAAGGGCGACACGCTCTCCGTGACG
>JACIWR010000123.1 GCA_014360845.1 Anaerolineae bacterium | reverse complement strand
CTCAGACCAGCGGCAGTAACAGAGCACTCTGCTGCATCAGACCGCTCAAACCCGCCAGGCTGCCCAATCCCAGCAACGACAGAATCAGACCCAAGATCGCGAACAAAATCACCATCACGACCCAAGCCACGACAGCGGCGGCCATAAAGCCGCATCCGAACATGAAGCCATCACCAAAACCCAGACTGCGTTGCATTGTCCTTCCTCCCTTCTACGTTTTCACAAAGCACCTCTTCGGTGACAGAGCGCACACCAGGACCGTAGGGCGGGCTGGGCTGAGGGCGCACCGCCATGAAACAGGCAGTGCCGGTCATGAGAGGAAGAGAGCCCATAATCGTTCAGCGGTGATTGGAAATCACCCTTTGGGGCCTTAGGCCGATGGTCGGCCTTCGCCGACAAGGCCATTGCCGCGCAAAAGGGAAGCGTCGGCGCAGGCCGACGCCCGGCGCGAAGCGCCCAGGGAGAGCGATTTCAATCGAGCTGAACAGTTACGAGAGCCCTACCCGCCGGGCAAAGCGGCCAACCCTTCGGCTCCGCCCTCGGCGCGAGCGTTCGCCTGAGCTCACGCCGAAGGTTCAGTCAAACGCTCACGATGAAGCCTGCCCTACTCCAACTCGAATAGATTATATCACAAGTCAAAGGCAAATGCAATGTTGCCTCCAGACAAGAAGTAGGATATAATAAGCGTGCTATCCTGCATTCGGGACAACGCAGTCCTATTGCACAATTTCGAGCATACAGGGATTCTTATGGAAGCCCAGATTGCTGTGGCCAAAGTGGGTAAATACGCCACCAGTGAGAGCGGCGATACAGTAGAAGTGATCGAGCGACCTCACGGCGGCCTCTCCCTGGTACTGGTAGATGGGCAACGCAGCGGACGTGCGGCCAAGACTATCAGCAACATTGTGGCCCGCAAAGCTATTTCCCTGCTGGCCGAGGGTGTACGTGATGGCGCGGTCGCTCGCGCGGCCCATGATTACCTGCGCGCTCACCGCGGGGGCAAGGTCTCAGCCACGCTGAACATCGTCTCCGTGGACTTAGTCAGCGGCACACTGGTTCTCTCCCGCAACAGTCATTGTCCCATCGTGGTCATCACCCCTAACCGCACCTCTCTGCTAGATGAGCCATCCCAGGCCATCGGCATCTATGCCTGGACCAAACCCGTCATCACCGAGTTGCCCCTGGAACCCCAAACCTATGTCATCGTCTTCACCGATGGCGTGCTGAACGCCGGCCAGCGTTATGGGGAACAAATGAACGTACCCCAACTGGTCCAAGACCTGCTGGCAAGCGGTGTCCGAAACGCCACCGACCTGGCCGAAGCCATTTTGCAGCGCAGCATAGAACTGGATAAAGGCCGCCCCCAAGATGATATTAGCGTCGTCGTGCTGGCAATACTCCCGGACCGGGAGCAGAACGGCGTACGGCGTATGCTCATTTCCTTTCCCTTGCCGGAGGTAAGAGAGAGAAAGTGAAGAAAACCCTGCAACGCTACCTCAAAGCCAGTCTACGCGATGTGCGGGTGCTCGTCCGAGAGTTTCGCGCCTCTCTCTTGCTATTCTCCGGCGTCATTTTGATGGGCGGTCTCATCCTGAGGACATCCTATGTCTGGCCAGACACCGGACAACAACTTTCCTACGCCGAGGCCGTGTACGCCGCTTTCACTCTGATTTTCCTGGAAACTTACCTGCGTTTTCCAGACGTGTGGTATCTGCAAATTCTCTTTCTCGTCATCCCCATCATCGGGCTGAGCCTGATCGCCAATGGGGTGATCCGTTTCGGGGTCATGCTCTTCAACAAACAGGCCAGAAGGGAGGAATGGCAAGTGGCGCTGGCATCAACCTACAGCGGCCATGTAGTGGTCTGCGGGCTGGGCCGCGACGGTTATCGCGTGGTGGAACAATTGCTCAAATTCGGAGAGGAGGCGGTGGGCATAGAGCGCAACGAGAAGGGCCAGTTTCTCGATCCCATCCGCAATCTGGGGGTCCCGGTCATCATCTCCGATGCCCGCCGGCCGGGAGCGCTCAGCAAAGCCGGCGTCGAACGGGCCGCCGCGATAGTTATCTGCACTGAGGACGACCTGGTCAATCTGAGCATCGCCCTGGAGGCCCGCGAGCTTAACCCCAATATCAGGGTCGTCATGCGCATGTTTGACGCCGAATTGGCCCAGAAGATGGAGAAGGTGTTCGGTATTCATGCCGCCTTCAGCACTTCGGCCCTGGCCGCTCCAGCCCTGGCCGCTGCCGCCACTCACACGGATGTCATCCACTCCTTCTACGTTGATGACACATTGCTCAACGTCAGCGAGATAGTCGTGCAACCCTGCTCGCCCCTGGTGGGCTATGAAATTGCCGCTGTGGAACGCGAGTTCGAGACCTCCGTGATCTTGTACAAAGGACAGCAGGAAGTAGACCTTCATCCGGCCCCGCACATTCGCCTGCAAGCCGGGGATAAAATCGTCGTCTTTGCCTCCCTGAAAACCTTGAATCGCCTGCACCGATGTAATCGGGCTTCAAGTCCATAGGAAAACCAGACGATGGAGCTGCGCATTGCTGTGGTAGGACCCTGTGCTTCCGGCAAAACGGAATTGGTAAAAGCATTGCGCGCCAGAGGATACAACGCCCGCCAATGCACGCAGGAACACTCCTATGTGCCCACGATGTGGAAGCGCATCACCCGCCCGGATGTGCTTATCTACCTGGATGCCGAGTTTTCCACCATTGTGCAGCGGCGAGGCCCCTGGGATAGGCGCATTTTGCGGGCGCAACAAGAGCGCCTGAACCACGCGCGGGTCCATTGCGACCTGTATCTGCGCACCGACACCTTGAGCCGCGCAGAAGTGGCCCAAATCGTCCTGGCCTTTCTGCAAAACACCTGCCACACATCGAAGACTATCCACCAACACCACAGGTGAAAACATGCCTTACCAGAATCACTTGATACATCTGCTAGAGATCACTCAGCAATTGACAGCGGAGACCGACTTGGACCGCTTGCTGAACCTCATTGTCTCGCGCACTACCCAGTTGCTGGACGCGGATCGCACTACCATGTATTTGCTGGACCAGGAAACAGGCGAGCTATGGTCAAAGATAGCGGAGGGCACCATGACCATTCGCCTGCCGCTGGGCCACGGCCTGGCGGGCTATGTCGCGCAGACGGGGGAAGTGATCAACATCAAAGACGTACAGAACGACCCCCGCCATGCGACGCGCTTCGAGAAACTCACCGGATACCGGGTACACACTATGCTGGCCGCTCCCATGCGCGATCGAGCGGGGCACGTCATCGGTGTGATCCAGGTACTCAACAAACGTGATGGAGTATTCACCGCTAGAGACGAGGAGCTAATCACCGCTCTGGCCTCCTCCGCCGCCATCGCCCTGGAAAACGCCCGACTGCACACTCAGGTACAGCGCATGCTGGATAGCGTCATTGCCACCCTGGCCGCCGTGATTGACGCCCGGGATAAGCAAATGACCGGGCATTCGCAGCGTCTAACCGAGTACGCCGTGACCATCGCGCGGCACATGGGACTGCCCGCCGAGCGCATCGAAGTCATCCGCATCGCCGGCCTGCTGCACGACGTGGGCAAAATAGGCGTGCCCGAAGCTATTCTCACCAAGAGGACTAAGCTGACCCCCGCGGAAAAGATTCTCATGCGCGACCACGCCCAGTTGACCTACAAAATCCTCTCCACTATCAACTTTAGTGACAACCTGCGCGATGTGCCCCGCATAGCCGCCCATCACCACGAACGCCTGGATGGTTCGGGCTATCCCCTCGGACTAAAAGGCGAGGAAATCCCCCTGGAAAGCCGCATCCTGGCCGTGGTGGACGTGTTCGACGCCCTCACCACCCAGCGCTATTACCGGGAACCCATGTCCGACCAGGAAGCCTTAGCCGAGCTGGAAAAAGGAGCGGGTAAGCTCTTCGATGCCGAGGTGGTGGCAATACTCAAGGAGTTAGTTGCGGAGAGAAAAAGGGGAAAGGACCGTGATTGAACAATACGACTTTGGACGCATTGTGATAGACGGTCAAGTGTACACCGCTGATGTCATCATCTTGCCGGATAAGGTCTTCTCTTCCTGGTGGAGGCAAGAGGGCCACAAGTTAGCCCCTGCCGACCTGGATGAAGTCATCTTCGCCCAACCCGAGGTGCTGGTCGTGGGCACCGGCTACTCCGGCCTGATGCGCGTCCTCCCGGAGACAGAGGATTACCTGGCCGAGCACCATATCCAACTCATAGCCCAGCGCACCACCACCGCCTGTCAGACCTATAACCGGCTCCTACGCGAGGGTCGGAACGTCGCCGCAGCCCTGCACCTCACCTGCTAGATAAAAAACCTGTTCTCACGGAGTTGATGAAGTTTAAGAAATTATTTGGGTTACAGAAGCTGCCCGGTCGCTTACCCGCCCTTTCAGGGCGCTTGCAGCGCCCTTGCGCCGCTCAGCCTGGGGCTTCGAGCCCCAGGCGAGGCTCCGCGAGAACTGGGTAGGACGGGATGTAATCCCGTCCTACGTTCCCTTGAACTCCGCGCGAGCAGGGAAGCAAAGCATCACGACTCACCCAGATACGCCTTGCGCACCTTTTCGTCGCCCAAAAGTTCCCGCGCCGGACCGGAGAGCACGATGCGCCCCGTCTCCAGCACGTAGCCTCTATCGGCCAGGCGCAGCGCGGCGCGGGCGTTCTGCTCCACCAGGAGCACCGTCACCCCCTGCTCATTGATCTCGCGAATCGTCTGAAAAATGGCGCGCACCAACATGGGAGCCAGTCCCAAGGAAGGCTCATCCAGCATGAGCAGCCGCGGCCTGGCCATCAGCGCCCGCCCAATGGCCAGCATCTGCTGCTCACCGCCGGAAAGGGTGCCCGCAATCTGGTTTTTGCGCTCCTCCAGGCGCGGGAAGAGAGCAAACACCCGACGCCGGTTCGCCTCAATAGCCGCCCGATCGTTACCCAGGCTGTAAGCGCCCATGTTCAAGTTTTCCTGCACGGTGAGGGTGGAGAAAATCTTGCGCCCTTCGGGGGCCTGACAGATGCCCCGATACACGATTTGATGGGCCGGCACACCGTTGATGACCTCGCCGTCGAACACGATCTCGCCCTCGCGGGGACGCAGCAGCCCGGAAATGCTGCGCAGAGTGGTGGTCTTCCCCGCCCCGTTAGCGCCAATCAGCGTGACGATTTCCCCTTCTTCCACCGTCAGGGAAATGCCTCTAAGAGCATGCACATGGCCATAATAGGCATGTAGATTCCGTACCTCCAGAAGGGCCATTGCTCACTCCTCTTCTTTGCCCAGATAAGCCTCAATGACGCGCGGATTGCGCTGCACCTCGGCGGGTGTGCCCTCGGCTATCTTCTCCCCGTTGTCCAAAACGATGATTCGATCCGAGATGCCCATCACAACTTTCATATCGTGCTCGATGAGAAAGATGGTGATCCCCGAATCACGCAGGCGGCTGATCAAAGCCATCAGATCGCTGGACTCCTGCTCGTTGAGGCCGGCCGCGGGCTCGTCCAGAATCAGCAGTTGGGGGTTGGTGGCCAAGGCCCGCGCAATCTCCAGTCGGCGCTGATCACCATAGGGCAAGTTCTTGGCCAGCTCCGCTCGCTGCTCGTATAACCCCATGAAACGCAGGTGCCGGATTGCCTCCTCGCGGATACTTTGCTCCTCCTCGCGCTGACTGCGGGGGCGAATAATGGCCCCCAACCAGCCCGATTTGGTACGGCAATGCCGCCCGGCCATGACGTTCTCCATCACCGTCAAATTGCTGAAAAGACGAATCGTCTGGAAGGTGCGGGCAATACCGCACTCGGTGATAGCATGGGGCCGTAAACCTAACAGGCTCCGCCCATTGAACCATATCTCGCCCTCGTCGGGAGGATAGATGCCGGTGATAAGATTGAAGACGGTGGTCTTACCCGCGCCATTGGGACCGATCATACCCAGAATCTCGCCCTTGTCAATGTGGAAATCCAGGCGATCCACCGCCGTCAGACCACCAAAGTGCTTGGTCAACCTCTTGACTTCCAAAAGAGCCATAAGCCTCTCCAGCCCTTTAATTCTAGCGAAGCTTCACCTCAAACCGACCGGACCTCCGAAGCCTGCGAGACCTCGGAAGAAAGTCATGAACCCGGCGTGGCCATTTCCTTGGCCAGCTCCAACTCCCGCCGGAAGCGCTGACTGGGCCACAATCCCTCCGGACGGACCACCATCATAAAGATCATCGCCGCCCCGAAGATCAACATCCGCCACTGCTGGATGTTCAACAGCACCTCGCGCAGCAACTCCGGCAAGACCACCATGCCCACCGTGCCCACCAGCACCCCAGGGATCGAGCCCGTACCGCCCAGCACCACGATGCAGAACATGACCACCGACTCCCAGAAACTGAAACTTTCGGGGGCGATGACCGTGACCCAACTGGCGTAAAGACTGCCCGCCACCCCAGCCCACGCTGCCCCCAGGGCAAAAGCCAGCAGCTTCACATGGACGGTGTTGATGCCCATCGCCTCGGCGGCCAATTCATCCTCGCGCACGCAGGTCCAGGCCCGGCCCAAACGCGAATCTTCCAACCGGCGCATGGCGAAAATGGTGAAAGCGACAAAGGCCAGGAACAGATAATAATAATGCCACTGCTGACGGAAAACCAGACCCAAGATTCGGGGGCGAGCGATGCCCATGATCCCGTTGGGCCCCCCGGTGATCACCGCCGTCTCCAATCTCTCGCGCAGGAAAGCCAAACCGGGGATATTGGCCAGAAAAGCCAAACTGCTGACGTCGTTGCGCAAGGCGATGCGCACAATCTCACCAAAGCCAATGGTCACAATGCACAAGTAATCGCCCCGCAGGTGCAAAATAGGACGGCTGATGAGAATGGCGAAAATCGCCGCCAGCACGCCGCTGATGGGCAACAGCACGAAGATGGGAACATCGAAGTGCGTGCTCAAAATGGCCGTCGTATAAGCCCCTACGGCGTAGAAAGCAGCATGTCCGAGCTGATACAGGCCGGCATAGCCCAGAATGATATTCAAGCTCAGGCCCAACATGGCGTAGATGAAAAAGAAATTGGCCACCTGAACCCAGCGGTTGCTGCGCACGATGAGCGGGAACAGAAGCACAATCGCGGCCAGGATGACATATTGCCAACGACTGTTCATCCCCCTTAAACGGGCGAAGAAATCCCTCATGATCCTTCCCTCACAACTTCTCGGCCACTCGCTCGCCTAATAGACCCGTGGGACGCAGGATAAGAATAATCACCAGAATGAAGAAGGCAATGGCATTCTTCCAGGCATCGGAGACGAAACCGGTGGCCAGCGCCTCGACAAGTCCCAGAAGCAAACCGCCAATCATAGCTCCAGGGATATTGCCGATGCCTCCCAGGATAGCCGCGGTAAAGGCTTTCAAACCGTAACTCCACCCCAGCGTGAAATAAATGCGACCGTAGAACAAACCGACCATGATCCCGCCCGCTGCCCCCAGGGCAGGCCCAATGATGAACACCAGCACGATGATGCGGTTCACGTCAATGCCCATCAAACGCGCCGTATCATGGTCCAAAGCGACCGCTCGCATGGCCGTGCCCACCCTGGTGTAGTTGACAAACAAGTACAGAGCTGCCATCAGCAGGAAGGAGATGGCCAACATGATGACCTGCATCAGCGTAAACCTGGCCCCACCTAGTTCCCACATCACTTCGGGCATAGCTTGCTTGAAAGCTTCGGGAAACGTCCTATACCTGGCCCCGTAAAGGAGCATCACCCCGTTCTGCAGGAAAATAGAGGCCCCCAGAGCGGAAACTATGGGCGGCAACCGGCCCGCTTTGTACAACGGGCGGTAAGCAATACGTTCCAGGATAACGCCCACCACGCCCACGAGGCTCATGACGATCAGAAAAATCGCAAGCAAAACGCCCAGATTGACCGCAAGCCCTACGTTGACCACCAGGCTGGCCAGGGTCACCAGGCCGATGTACGCGCCCAACATGAAAAGATCACCGTGGGCGAAGTTGATCAACTTCAGCACACCGTAGACCATGGTATACCCCAGGGCGATAAGGGCATAAAAGGAGCCTATGGTCAATCCATTCAAGAGTTGTTGCAGTAACTGTCCCATCACACCATCCTTCACACCTATCTTCTCAAAATGTTGGGGCGAACCCTTGCGGTCGCCCAGGCGGGCAGGTGCAAGACCTGCCCCTACCCCAAATTATTGAGAAGATACCTTCACACCTATCTTCCCAAAAAGTGGGACGAGAGCAATCCGACCTACGGGGCCAGCTAATTCGCCGTAAATGACGAATACACAGGTGTCCCCGGCCCCCAGGATATTGAGAAGATACCTTAACCCGGCCTGGCCGGAACCCAAAAGCCCTACCACAAAGAGCACGGAGGGGAGACTACGGTTTTTCCTTTTGTGCCTAATGTGCAAGAATCTCACTGGTCAGGTACTAACACAACCAATACGGGGAGTCCGAGAGGGCCCCGAACTCCCCGTAACAAGGCGCGGTTACTTGACCATCTCGAACTCACCGCTATCGGTGATGACATAGGCTTCGTGGACGGTGCCCAGGCGGTCACCCTTCTCGTCGAAACCGATGATGGTTCCCGTCACACCGGGGTAGTTCTTGAACTCGTTGTGCAGATACTCGGCCATCTTATCCGAGTCGGTGGAGTTGGTCGCCTTCATCGCCTCGACGATCACGCGCAGGGCGTCGGCGGACATCACCCACCAGATAGAGGCCGGGGGCTCTCCGTACTTCTCCAGGAAGTCGTTGTAGAACTTCTGGGCCTCTTCACCGGGGATGTCCTTGGGCAAAGGCTCAGTCGTGATGTAAGCACCCTTGGCCGCATCCAGACCGGCGATCTCGACCAGCTCAGGGTTGTTGCAAGCGTTGCCCATCACCCACTTGAACTCGGCGCCCAGCTCCTTGGACTGCTTGAGCAGAAGACCGCCTTGCGGGTGATAGCCGGTGAAGTACACCGCATCGGGATTAAGACCCATGATCTTGGTCAGGATGGGCTTGAAGTCGGTATCCTCGGGGTTGATGGCGTCGAAGATCACCACCTCCATCCCCGCTTCTTCAGCATAGCGCTTGGTGTGCTCGGCCAGGCCTTGCGCGTAAGTCGAGTTGTCGTGGATGATGCCAATCTTCTGCGCGCCTAACTTGTCCTTCATGAAATTGGCCGCAAACAAGCCCTGCCGGTCATCCAAGAAGCAGACGCGGAAGAAGCGCTTGAAGCCCTTCTGCGATAGCCGTGTGGCCGTGGAGGAAGGGGTGATGTGCAGAAGGCCAGCCTCGTTATAAATCTCAGAAGCGGGCTCGGTGCAGGTGGAGCTGTAACTGCCGACGACGGCAACGACACCGGCCGAGACCAACTGGTTGGCGCACTTGGAGGACTCATCGGGCTTGCCCACGTCGTCGCACTTGACGATTTCGATCTTGCGCCCGCCGAGGATGCCACCGGCTTCGTTGATCTGCTCCGCGACCAGCTCGACGCACTTCACAAAGCCCTCACCCTCGTAAGCGTACTCACCGGTGATAGGCGCCTGCAAGCCAATCTTGATCGGCTCGGCTGCCCGTTGGGGACACCCGGTGAGCAGCATGGACGCCAGCACCACCACGGTCAAGGGGACCAATAGCCTTTTTAACATGTCTCACTCCTCCTTGTTGATTCTGACCTATGAGCATCGGCATGCCCACACCCAGCTAATGTTCCCTGCCCCCCGTCGCGCGGGCAGGAAGCGACTCACGCAATATCATCGGCAGTACGCATCCCCCCTTTCTCCTTCTGTCCCCATGTCAGGTGGAATGGTTCACACCACTCTTCTCTCTCCCCCACCTTGCCCACGGGTAAAACGCTCCAGCCGAAAATCGCTCAGATCGAGGCCGGCGTCACCGCTGGTAATCAAGTCGGCCAAAATGCGGCCTACGGCTGGCGATTGCATAAACCCGTGACCGCTGAACCCTACCGCGCAGTAGAAACCTTCCACACCCCCCACGTCTTTCTCAATAATGGGGTTATCATCCGGGGTGATGGCATACAGCCCACCCCAGCCACGCATGAATCCCGCTTTTTCTAAAACCGGGGCGCGGTAAACCGCCTTCTCCACCACCTGAACCAGGAAGTCCCAATCCACATCGGTGTTGAAACTGGAAGGTTCATCCTTGTCGGTCATCCCCATCAGAATACCGGGGCCCTCGCGGCGGAAGTAGAAGCTGGGTTCAAAGTCAATAATCATGGGGATACGCGGCGGCAGAGCATCAAAAGGATGAGTGATGAAAATCTGGCGGCGATAGGGCCGGACGGGCAATTCCACACCCGCCATACGCCCCACCTGAGCAGCCCAGGCACCTGCCACATTGACCACTACGGGCGCGGAGATCTGGCCACGGGCGGTCTCCACTCCTACCACCCGTCCCTTTTCCACCAAGATGCCGGTCACCTCGGTCTTCTCCGCGACGTGCACTCCCAACTCACGGGCTTTTTTGGCAAAGCCCATAGCTACGCTATAAGGATCAGCATACCCATCTTTGGGGCAAAAGGTGCCACCAATGACATCATCTAAATACAGATAAGGGGCCAGAGCGTGGATATCCTCCGGTGATAACAAGCGGACGGGGACACCCAGTCGTTGTTGCAGAGCGACGTTGGTCTGGAAATCGGCCCACGTCTCTTGGGTTGTGGCCAGAAAGAGGTAACCATCTTGCCGGAAATCAATCTCGGTGTCGAATTCCTCGGCGAACCGCTCGAACACCGGGACGCTTTCCAGCATTATGCGGATGTTTGCTTCTGAGGAAAATTGGTAGCGGATGCCACCTGCACTGAGGCTGGTAGACCCGGAGGCTAATTGATCCCGCTCCAGAATGATTACCGGATGCACATGGCGACGGGCTAAGTGATAAGCCGTACTGGCTCCCATCACTCCGC
>JACIWR010000122.1 GCA_014360845.1 Anaerolineae bacterium | reverse complement strand
CGAGATCGTTGTTGAAGGGAGCCGCTTCAATGCGGTAGGCATAGCCGTCGCGGTATTTCTCCAGGCCAAACCGTTCCAACAGGCCGGCATAGTAGGGCGGAGTGTGTCCCACCAGCAGTACTGGCGGGTAGTCAAAGCCTTTGATCAGCACACCTGGGCAATCATCCATGGAAAAGTAAAACGGCCCGCGAATCTCGGTCATTCCCTTGCTGCGCGCCCAATCGCAGGCGGTGGTCAATAGGGCTTCGGCGGCGGGATAATCGTCCAGCACTTCGAAGAAACCGAACCCGGCAGCTTTTTCATTGAGGTACTGATTGGAGCGGTGGTTGATCCACCCCACGATGGTGCCCACGTCCTTCCCCGCACGGCGGGCCATGAACAGGGCGGCCTCTCCATATCGAAAAAACGTCCCCTGCGCCGGGTCTAACGTCCTCCGCCGCGAGCTGAGCAACGGCGGTACCCACAGGGGATCGTCACGATACACTCGCCAGGGGAAGCGGATGAACCGCTCTCGCCCGGCAGCGTCCTCAATTCGTACAATTTCAAGGGATGATGGCATGATTTTTCCTCCGTTGTCAGCGGCCTCTTTGCCGCCTGATGTGATGGTGACGCTACTGGACCACGGTCAACAGTAGCCAGGAGCACATAAGACCGATCATGAAGCCGACGACGATGTCGCCTAAGTAATGCAAGCCCAGAAACACACGGCATAAAGAAACCAGCACTGCCCAGGGATAGAGGATCGCTGCGGCCCATGATGAGCGAGACCCTATGATGACGGCAATGCTGGCCATTCGCGTGGCGTGTCCAGATGGGAAAGAATAACGATCACTGGTACTGCTGGAATAGAAGCCTCGGTGTCGTTGTGGGCGCTGACGGTGAACCAGGGCCTTGAGCAGCATGGTCACACTCACGGAAAGGACCACCGCCAACAGCGTGATGAGTACCCAACGGCGCACGCTCCCGTCTCCCAGGAGCAGGGCTATCGCCGCCACAAGCAGCCACAGCCAGCTATCGCCCAGGTGTGCACCTAACGCCGCCGCCCGGCGTGACCACCGGGCGTGCTCCGGCAGAGTGAGATACGCACTCAAAACACGGTCCCACGCGGCCAGGCTTCGCATGTGATTAACTACCCATTTCTTCACATACCGGCCCGCTGCAATTCGGCCCGCACGATGTCCAACTGATGAGGTTTATCCACATCCATCGCCAGCTCGGCGTAAGGGGCGATCACCGCCCGGCCCGGATAGCCCAGGATTTGGCTGGCGCGTTGCTCCACCTGGGCCAAAGTCAGTCGCCGGGTGGCGAAACGTATCAAAGTCATGAAGCCCAGTAGCCGGACCAACCCCCACACACTTTTGCGCGAGGACATGATCTCGCGCACGAAGCTCAGGTTGGCGGTCAGAGCTTTCCGGCTGATCAGATACAGATCACCGCCGGCGAAGGAGCCATCGCGAATGGTGCGGAAACTCCGTCCGGAGCCGGGAAAGCGCCGCTCCATGACGGAGCGCTCCACTATGGAGTAGAACACCTCTGCTTCCATGCCCAGACAGGTCTCGATAAACCAGCTAACGATTTCGGCTGTGATCAGGGGGATGTCTGCCGCGCTGAAGACTATCTGCTCGATCTGAGGCTCCACGGCCAGTAGACGCTCCAGTCCGGCCAGAGCGTTTTCCAGCATCTGCCCCTGATCCGCCACGTAATCCACCGGCACAGCGAAGCTGGTGTTTTCCGGCGGTTGCCAGCCGACCACAGCTATGCGCCGTATCGCCCGGCATCCGGCCAATGCCTCTACCACGTGATGGACCATCGGTTTACCGGCGATGGGAATCAAAGCTTTCTTCTGCACACCGGTATACTCCAACAAGGGGTCGCGCGCCTGGGGATTGCCACCCGCGATGACGACTGCTCCGATCAAATCCGTACCTCCTCGTATAATTAGTGCAAAGGCGTAGCGGCGGCCCGCCGTGGCCGCGTTCCCGGACGGACAGGGCATGTCCTGAGCCCTGGCGAAGGGCCGTCCGCCGCTACATCACATATCTCGCTGTCTTTGATTTCGCCGGACTCCTTCGCTGAGCCGGGCTTCGCGTCGCTGTATTAATCCAACGCCGCTGCCCGATAGACAAATCTCCCATCCACCATCGTGGCCAGCACCTCGGTATCCAGGATGTCCATCGGGTCGCAGGCAAAAATATCGCGGGAAAGCACGACCAAATCGGCCAGCTTGCCGGGAGTGATCGAGCCGGTGCTGTCCTCCTGACCGGCAGCGTAAGTGGCACCGCGGGTGTAGGCCCTCACTGCCTCGGCGACGGTGAGCCTTTGCTCCGGATACCAGCCCTCCTCGCCTGGCGCGCCGTCGGGGCGACGGCGGGTGACCGCTGCATGAATGCCTCGTAAGGGCTCCAGAGGTTCCACCGGACAATCCGAGCCAAAAGCCAGGGGCGTACCTGCCTGCAACAGGCTGCGCCAGGCGTAGGACCAGCGGCTCCGCGCGCCCCAGTGAGCCTCCGCTATCTCCATGTCCGATGTGGCATGGAGGGGTTGCATCGAGGCCACCACCCCCAGTTGGGCCAGGCGTGGTACATCAGCCGGGTGCAGGAGCTGGACGTGCTCGATGCGGTGGGGCAGGGCCGGCGCTGGGGCCCTCTGCGACTGCTGAGTGACGGCTTGCAGCGCGTCGAGGACGGCGCGGTTGGCCGCATCGCCGATGGCGTGCACGGCCACGCTCAGTCCCGCCTGATGAGCAGTACTTATCAGGTGGCGCAGTTCAGCAGGCGGAGTGACCACGATGCCCCGGTTGTGCGGCTCGTCCTCGTATGGTTCTAGCATGGCCGCCGTCCGCGAGCCCAAGGCGCCATCGGCGAATATTTTCACCCCGCCGATGCGCAAGAACTCATCGCCGTAGCCCGAGCGCAGGCCGAGCTGAATCGCCGCCTCCAGGTTTTTCACCGGGATGTGCATCAGCACTCGCAGGTCCAGGGCCTTCTGGCGGTGCAGCAATTGAAAGGCGGACAAGGCGTACTCGTCCTCACAATCGTGGATGCCCACCAAACCAGCCCGGTGGGCGTGGACCATGCCCTCGCGCACGGCGGACAGTAGGGTCTCCATAGGCGGGCGGGCGATAGCTTCTTCCACCAGTTTGACGGCGTTTTCCTTGAAGATGCCCGTGGGTTCGCCTGTGGCGTCGCGCTCGATCTCGCCCCCGGGCGGATCCGGCGTCTGAGCTGTGATGCCAATGCCCTCCAGCGCCCGGCTGTTGAGCCAGATGACATGGCAATCCTTGCTTTTCAGGGCCACGGGATGCTGGGGAGCGACGCTGTCCAAATCGGTCCGATGGGGAAAAGCTCCTCCCGGCCACAGGTTGCGGTTCCACCCCCCGCCGAGCAGCCATTCGCCGGGGGGAGTCTCCTGGGCGCGGGCCGCCACTCGCGATAGCGCCTCGTCCAGAGTCGGCACGTCGGCCAGGTCAATGTGCCGCAGCCGCAAGGCATAGTCCACAAAGTGGATGTGGCTATCCACGAAGCCGGGCAGCACGGCGCGCCCGCGCAAATCAATGGCCTCGCCGCCGGGAGCCAGCAGCCTGCGCATGGTCGCATCGTCGCCCAGGGCCAGCACGCGATTGCCGGCTATCGCCACCGCCGGTGCACGTGGCAACAGCGGGTCCATTGTATGGATAACACCGTTATAGAAGACGAGATTCGCTTGATTCATCCTTGTCAGCGGTTTTGTGGATTTGTAACTGTTCAGCTCGATTGAAATCGCTCTCCCTGGGCGCTTCGCGCCGGGTGTCGGCCTGCGCCGACGCTTCTCTTTTGCGCGACAATGGCATTGTCGGCGAAGGCCGACCATCGGCCCAAGGCCCCACAGGGTGATTTCCAATCACCGCTGAACGGTTACGTGGATTTTACAAAATAGGCTGGTCGTGCGTTCCTCAAATCTGTCAACGAATATCCAACCAATAAACGAATAGACCGCGATGCTGTTCATTCGTCATTCGTTCCACCATTCGTTGGCAGTATGTTGCCCGATTAAAGTGTCAACCCATTATGAACCATCGCAGACCGTTTATGAAAATACATCTTCCTGGGATATTCAGGCCGCTTGATTATAACCTAATTTGCTTTCCTTGTCCAGCTTAAGTGCTCATCCGGAAGAAGAGCTAGGGTGCGCTTCAGTTTGGGAACAGGTTTGTCCCGTAGCGGCCGACCGCTGCGCGCCCTGAGTGGAATCGAAGGGCTGCGCCCTGAGTGGAATCGAAGGGCTGCGCCCTGAGTGGAATCGAAGGGCTGCGCCCTGAGTGGAATCGAAGGGCTGCGCCCTGAGCGGAGACAAAGGGTGTCGGCCTACGGCGGGCAGGGCCTGTCCTGAGCCCCGCCGAAAGGCTTGTCCTGAGCCCCGCCGAAGGGCCGCCCGCCGCTACGTCAGGGAAAGCCTCCGTGGGGGTGCAAACTCGCCCCAAAACTGGCGCACACCGGCGTAAACAGGCGGGGATGACAAATCTTCCCTTTTGTGGTATAGTTATGAGGGAGAAAAAGTAGTTCTCGCGTTACTACTCAGGCTAGCAGGCGCACTGTCCTCCCCAGGCTCGTAGCCCCCGTCCCGGGGGCGTCTCGGCTGAGAAAACCGCGCAAAAGACAGCATCTCGCCGCATGGAACGTCCCCGGGACGGGGACTTGGCGCATAGGCTGAGTAGTCACGTTCTCGCGATAATCGCGCTAGATTGGACGTTTCATGCCACGGACTTACGTTGCCCTCGATTTGGAGACCACCGGACTGAGCCCCGAACGAGATGCCATCATCGAGATCGGAGCGGTGAAATTCCGTGATGACGAAGTGCTCGATACCTGGTCCAGCCTGGTGAATCCTCAGCGCCCCATCCCCTACAAAATCGAGCAATTGACCGGCATTACTTCCCAGGAAGTCAGTCAGGCCCCACCCATGGAAGCGCTGATCGAACCCCTGCGCAAATTCGTGGGGCGTTCTCCCCTGGTTGGCCACAACATCATCAATTTCGACCTGAAACTGCTGCGCCGTCATGGCCTGTTCCTGGATAACCAGCTCATTGACACCTTTGAGCTGGCCAGCATCCTGCTGCCTCATGCCGCTCGTTACAGTCTGGGCAAACTGGCCGATGCACTGGAGATAACCTTTCCCCAGCGACATCGTGCCCTCGATGACGCCCTGGCCACCAAAGACCTCTTCCTGGCCTTGCTGCGTCAGGCCCTCTCCCTGGACCCGGCGGTGATCCGCGAGATCAACCGCCTGGCCACGCGGGTGGATTGGTCGTTGCGAGAGGTTTTCCGTCAGGTGGAAAGAGAGCAGGCGCGCCACGCTTTCAGCGGGTCTATCGGGCAGCAATTGCGGGCCAAGGGATTGACCGGCAAAACGAGCACGTTAGGTCTGGTCCTCAGCCACGAGGACAAAGTCGAGCCGTTACAGCCCCGCAAAGAACGCACCTCGTTGGACGTGGATCAACTGGCAGCTATGTTAGAGGAGGGCGGAGCTTTTGCCCAGCAGTTCCCTGGGTACGAGTACCGACCGCCCCAGGTTGAGATGTTGCGCGCCGTGGCCCAGGCCTTCAACCAGGGCCAGCACCTCCTCGTGGAAGCGGGTACAGGCATCGGCAAGTCGGTAGCTTACCTGCTCCCGGCTGTGCATTTCGCCGTGCAAAACGGTGAACGGGTGGTAATCTCCACCAACACCATCAATTTGCAGGAGCAACTTTTCCATAAAGACATCCCCGACCTGCAAAAAATCCTGCCTTTCGAGTTCAAAGCCTGCGTGCTGAAAGGTCGCAACAACTACCTCTGTCAGCGCCGCCTGGCCACCCTGCGCCACTCCAGCACCCTGGAACCCATTGAGATGCGAGTGCTGGCCAAGATTCTGGTCTGGCTACCCCACACCCGCACCGGCGACAAGAGCGAGCTCTTCCTGCCCAGCGCGCAGGAGCAGGCCGTGTGGAACCGGGTCCGCTCCGAAGTGGAAACCTGCACTGCTGATCGCTGCTCCTATCGTCAGCGCAACCAGTGCTTCTTCTACCGCGCCCGACAGCGGGCCGAAGGCTCGCACCTCATCGTGGTTAACCACGCCCTGCTGCTCGCCGACGTGGCCGTGGAGAACCGGGTCCTACCCGAATACCGCTATCTGATAGTTGATGAGGCCCATCACCTGGAGGACGCCACCACCAAACAGCTCAGCTTCAAGATAGACCAGGCCACAGTGGAACACACACTGCGCGCCATCGGCTCCAGCCAAGGCGACGAGAGACAGGGCGGCGGCATTTTGGGGGAAGTGGTGGGACGCTGCCACGGCAGGCTCCCCCAGCCCTTACAAGACAAACTGACCTCGCACATCAGGCGCGTGCAGCAAGAGACGGAACAGGCCCAAATCCGACTGTATAATTTCTTCAACGACCTGGCCCTTTTCCTGGAAAACCACGCCGAGGGCGGGGGCCAATATGATAAGCGGGTCCGTCTCGATGGCGGGATGCGCACCCAGCCGGCCTGGTCCAACGTGGAGATGTCTTGGGATAACCTTTCCGCGCATTTGCTGCGCATCGTGGAAGGGTTGGAGCAACTGGCCGGGGGCCTGGGAGAGCTGCACCAGTATGACATTCCCGACCTGGTTGAGCTACAGCAGGAGGTGGCCGGACTGGCCCTGCGCCTGGGTATGATACGGGATCAGGGAGAAGCTATCGTTGTCCAACCCTCACCACGGGAGATATATTGGGCGCAGGTGGGGGTTCACAACAATACCATCTCCCTGCATGCCGCCCCGCTGCACGTGGGCAACTTGGTCCAGCGCCATCTATTTCTGCCCAAAGAGTGTGTGATTCTCACCTCTGCCACCTTGCGCACCAACGGCACTTTCTCGTACATCCGCGAGCGATTGAGCGCCGATGACGTGGCTGAGATGGCTTTTGGCTCTCCTTTCGACTTCGAACGCCAGGTCTTGCTCTACCTGCCTACCGACATCCCTGAACCCTATCAGCCCTACTACCAGAGGACGGTCGAAAAGACCCTGGTGGAACTGGCCCGCGCTACCCGGGGGCGGATGCTGGTCTTGTTCACCTCATACAGCCAACTGCGCACCACCTCGCGGGCCATCACCCGCGCCCTGGCCGAAGACGACATTGTGGTTTTCTCGCAGGGCGATGGCACCTCGCGAGCTCAGCTACTGGAGAACTTCCGCACCACGGAACGAGCGGTGTTATTGGGGACGCGCAGCTTTTGGGAAGGCATTGACATCATGGGGGAGGCCCTCTCCTGCCTGGTCATCGCCCGGCTTCCCTTTTCCGTGCCCAACGATCCCATCTTCGCCGCGCGGGCCGAGACTTTCGCCGATCCCTTCGGCGAGTACTCGGTGCCGGAGACTATCCTTCGTTTCCGGCAGGGTTTTGGCCGGCTGATCCGCAGCAGCACCGACCGGGGAGTGGTCGTCGTGCTGGACAAGCGTCTCCTGACCAAGCGCTACGGGGCGGCTTTCCTCAACTCCCTGCCCCGCTGCACTGTGCGCAGAGGCCCTCTGGCCCATTTGCCGGCCATGGCCGCCGCCTGGATTGACAACGGCCCCTTCACCTCCGAGGCGGGGGACGCCCCGTGAGATACCCCTGGGTGGCCTACGGCAAGGTAAACCTCCAGGGCGCGGCATGCTGCGTCCCTACAGGGCGCAAACTCGCCCCAGAAGTGAAATGCACCGCCTGAGGAGGAACGATTTGACAAGCACCTCAGATGAGCTTATAATCTGTGCGAATAGCACAGACGATAGAGTAGTCGCTTATGAACACCTGGACTCATGCCCCTTGGGGTTTAATCAGAAACGGTTGGAGTAAAACTCTCAGCCTGGAGCCTCCACCCGCCACCCGGGGTGGAGGCCACCGCTATGGTGTGCCTCCTGATCTCGGCTGCTGAGATGTAACTTGGAACTTGACCAGCGCCGGCCCATCATCCTGAGCGGAGGGCGAAGCCCGCAGTCGAAGGATGATGGGGGCGCAAACCACTTTTTTTCAGGAGGACACAAAGTGATTGACGTAAACGATTTACGCAAGGGCACCACCTTCGAGTTGGATGGTGAGCTCTATAAAGTAGTGGAATATCAGCATTACAAGCCAGGACGCGGCAAAGCCATCATTCGCACCAAGATCCGTAACCTGCGCACCGGGGCGACGGTGGAGAAGACCTTTCTCTCCGGTGACCGGGTACAGGACGTCCGCATTGACAGTGTGGAAGTGCAGTATCTTTACCACGATGGCGACCTCTACTATTTCATGAACACCGCCACCTATGAGCAACCGGCGCTCAGCGCCGAGGTGTTAGGGGATGTAGTGAATTACCTGGTGGAAGGACAGACGCTGAACCTCTCCGTGTACGAAGGGGAACCCATAGATGTGGAACTGCCCACCACGGTGGATTTGCGGGTGATCGAAGCTCCGCCAGGCTACGCTGGCGATACGGCCACTGGTGCTACCAAACAGGTCACCACCGAGACGGGGCTCAAGGTTACCGTGCCTCTGTTCGTGGAAGAAGGGGACATCATCCGCGTAGACACCAGGGACGGGAGCTACATTACCCGCGTGTAGGCGGTGTATCGCTGCCCGACCGAGGTGCTAAAAGCCAGTTAGAGGCCCATTCCAAAGAGGAACGGGCCTTTTATAAACAGTGGTCTCCCTCTTGAGAGTTGTTGAAGGAATAGCGAGAGCAACCCCGGTCGCGACAACCGCGACACAATATCCGGCAACACTCTTCGGGGAGACCACTGGTCCCCGCCGGGGAGCGGAGAAGGGATTTTACCCAAGATCGGGAGATGAACCCGCGGACCGTTCCTTGCAACAGCGCAACAGCGCCTGGATTGTGGTAAACGGAGAGAATTGATGGGGCGACAAGGGGGAGTACGAGAGGACTTCGCCACCGGCCTGAGTGACCACTGGAAACGCTACGTCGTGGGTAGTAGCTCTCTGGAATTGACCGGTAACACGCTGCGCTTTGTCAACGTCAATACCTCCTCCCGCCAATACACCGACGCTCAGATTGACGACTACCAGGGCCTGCCCCGTCGTCGCTTCCCCTGGCGTCCGCCGTTGACCTTGAGCGTGCGCGCTCGCTTCTCCCATCCGGCAGGAGAACTGCGAGGCACGGCGGGCTTCGGCTTCTGGAACGATCCCTTTCTGATGACCGGTGCGCGTCTTCCGGCGCTGCCCCGCGCCCTCTGGTTCTTCTACGCTTCACCTCCCTCGGAGATGAAGCTGGATTTGCGCACTCCGGGTTGGGGCTGGAAGGCAGCTACCATAGACGCTCTGCGTCCCTCCGCTCTGCTTTTGATCCCTGTCGCCCCGCTGACCGTGTTGCTGATGAACATCCGCCCCCTGTACCGCGCCCTGTGGCCTTCTATCCAACGGGCTCTCGGCATTGGGGAGGCGCTGTTGAAAGTCGAGATGACCGATTGGCACACTTACACTCTCGAATGGGGGAGCGGCGAGGCACGTTTCAGCGTGGATGGTGCTCCCGTGCTCTCGGCGGCTCCGTCACCGGGGGGACCGCTGGGTTTCGTGATGTGGCTGGACAATCAGTACATGGTCGTTACCCCTTGGGGGCGATTGCGCTGGGGTCTGCTGGAGACCCCGGCGCGCCAGTGGATGGAAGTCGCACAGCTGGTCATTGAGTCCGGCTGAGGGGCGGGGGAGGGAGGCTTGGTGAGAGGCGCGCTACGAATTCACACTGGATTTACAATAAATTTACGGTGAATTTATGCCCAGCCGCTTTAAAAGTTGTACCATGTTTATAATTGTGTTATAATAGAATCAACCAGACTAGAAGGTGAACCGATGGGCCAAAGCGTCATTCTCTACATCGAAGACAATCCTGAAAACCGACTTCTTGTGCGGCGAGTGCTGGAGTCCGAGGGCTACACTGTGGTGGAAGCCACCGACGGGCCCGCCGGACTCGAAGCCGCACGCCAATCTCCGCCGGACCTGATTCTATTGGACATCAACCTGCCGGAGATAGACGGATACCAGATGGTCGGTCGTTTGCGCAGTGTGCCGGGCCTATCCACCGTACCGATCATTGCCCTCACGGCCAACGTGATGCGTGGGGATCGGGAGCGAACACTGGCGGCCGGGTGTGATGGATACATTCAAAAGCCCATTGACGTGGACACCCTGCCGGCACAGATAGCTTCCTTCCTCGGTCGAGACGTCGCGTAAGGAGCAGACGAGGCGGAACTGAAAGGGGGGGATTACAGGTTATCATTGCCTCGTCATTGGGGCTGATCAAAGCGAGTCTTGATAGCGACTTATTTCCCGGCTTGCGCCTGGTCATGATGCCGCCGGAGCGGAGGAGTACCCGGCCTCGATCCCGATGTAGGCCGGCCCTTGCAGCAAGGACACCGATCGCGTGTGCCTGCTGACTCCGGTCAGAGGGACTCGAATCAGGCCCGGCGTGCCGGGTATAATGGCCTCAGCAGCAAACCGTTGGCCTCCGAATAGCTTGCCGGCACACATTTCAGCGGGTCACGGCCCGTAGCGACATCCGTCTTTAACCATCCCGTGTTTTACTCGGGACCTCGCAACGGGGCACCGCTACCGCGATTTTACTGTAGCGGCATCTTCTGCGCAATGGATTCATCTGGGAGTTTGTGTGAAACCGGCTGGTGGTGGGTGACCATCGGATTAATCCAAGGAAGAAGGAATGGCGGGTCTTCGCGCCTGTGGCTTTCCTCAGTTGGGGGGAGTGGGGAAGACCCGCTTGCTTTTTATACCCATCGGCGGGGCTGATATGGGAGTAAGTCAGACGGTGAAAGAGCCAGAAGTGCCGGGTGTAGGGATGCGGGGCGGCCTGGGCCGCACGCTCCTGACGGCCTTCCTGGCCCTGGCGATCTTGCCCCTCAGCATTGTGAGCTGGTACGCCATTGATCGCAGCCGTCTGAACATCCAGGAAGAGGTGACGAGGAAGCTGGCTTCCATCGCAGCCCTGAAAGAGGTGCAGCTATCCCGCTGGGCGGAGG
>JACIWR010000121.1 GCA_014360845.1 Anaerolineae bacterium | reverse complement strand
GGGGGCGTCTCGGCTGAGAAAACCGCGCAAAAGACAGCGTCTTGCCGCATGGAACGTCCCCGGGACGGGGACTTGGAGCATAGGCTGAGTAGTCACGAGCAGAGCTACAATTTCATATTACTCCAAATTCAGCCCGCTGTCAAGGGTTGACTTTCATTGACAAGGTGGTAAAATAGTGAAGTGCGACGCACTGCGGAGGTTCGTCGCACTTGCAAGGAGGGAGAGAATGTCTGATAAAAAGAAGCTGGTACTTATTGACGGCCACGCCCTGGCCTACCGCGCCTTTCACGCCCTGCCACCTACCTTGAGCACCAAAAGCGGCGAATTGACCAACGCCACCTATGGCTTCACTTCGATGCTGCTCAACGTGCTGCGCGATGAGAAGCCGGATTATGTCATCGTGGCTTTTGACGTGGGGCGCACTTTTCGCCATGACGAGTATCCCGAGTACAAGGCCCACCGCCGTAAGATGCCCGACGAACTGCACTACCAGTTCGAGCGCATTCGGGAGATTATCAAGGCGTTGAACATCCCCATTATCGAGGTGCCGGGCTACGAGGCCGATGACGTGCTGGGCACCCTCGCTCGCCAGGCCGCGGAACAGGGGTTGGAGACGTTGATCGTCACTGGCGATACCGACACCTTTCAACTCATTGACGAACACACCCGCGTCCTCACCTCCCGCCGCCAGTTCTCCGATACGATTATCTACGACGAGAAGGGCATCAAAGAGCGCTTCGGTCTCAAACCGGCGCAACTGGTGGATTACAAGGCCATCGTCGGCGATGTCAGCGACAACATCCCCGGCGTGCGCGGTGTGGGCGAGAAAACGGCTACCAGGCTGTTGCAGAAATATGGCTCTCTGGAGAACATCTACAAGCATCTGGACGAGATCAAGCCGGCGCGCTTTCAAAAGGCCCTGGCCGAGGCCCGCGATGCGGCCCTCCTGGGCAAACACCTGGTGACCATCGTCACCGACGTGCCCATCTCCCTGGACCTGGAGTCCTCCCGCTTTGGCTCTTTTGATCTCGAGCGGGTGAAAGAGATTTTCCGCGAGCTAGAGTTCCGTTCTTTGATGGATCGCCTGCCCGGCGTTGAAGTGAGTGCTGCGCCCCAGCAACTGCCCCTGTTCGCCTCCGAGGCTGCCGCTCCCCCGGCCACTGTCACCGAGCACCACGTGGTCAATACCGAGGCGGCTCTGGATGCCCTGGTGGAGCGACTGCGCCGGGCCTCGGCGGTGACCTTCGACGTGGAAACCACCAGCACGGACGCCATGCAGGCCCAGTTGGTAGGCATCGCTTTGACCGATGAACCAGGCCAGGGTTTCTACATCCCTATGGGCCACCGCCCGGACACCGACCGCCAGCTTCCCCTCGATACGGTGTTGAACAAACTCAAGCCCGTGCTCACCTCTTCGCACATCGCCCGGTACGCACACAACGGCAAGTACGACATCACCGTCCTGGCTCTCCACGGGCTTCCCATCCCCAATCTGTCTTTTGACACCATGATTGCCGAGTGGCTGATTGACCCGGCCAGCCGCAGCTTAGCCCTGAAAAATCTGGCCTGGGCCCGTCTGGGGGTCGAAATGACCGCCATCACCGAGCTTATCGGCAAAGGTAAGCAGCAGATGACAATGGATCTAGTGCCCGTGGAACGGGTGGCTCCCTACGCCGCCGCCGATGTGGATATGACCCATCGCCTGGTGGGAGTGTTAGAGCCCGAGTTGCGTCAGCGGGCCCTGTGGAAGCTCTTCACCGAGGTCGAGATGCCCCTGGTCACCGTGCTGGCGGATATGGAGATGCGCGGGATCAAGCTGGATGTGGATTACCTGCGCCAGATGTCCGCCGATCTCCAGAAACGGCTGCTGGATTTGGAGCAGCAGATTCATCGCCTGGTGGGGTACAAATTCAACATCGGCTCCACGCACCAGCTCAGCAAAGCCCTGTTCGAGACCTTGGGCCTGCCGGCGCAAGGGGTGCCTAAAACGAAATCGGGCTACTACTCCACCGCGGCCAGCGTTCTGGAAAACTTGCAGGGCAAGCACCCGGTGATTGATCTCCTACTGGAGCACCGCCAGCTTGCCAAGCTGCGCTCCACTTATGTGGAGGCCCTGCCGGCCCTGGTGAATCCGCGCACCGGTCGCTTGCATACCTCCTACAATCAGACGGGCACGGTGACGGGGCGGCTCTCGTCCAGCGAGCCCAATTTGCAGAACATCCCCGTCCGCACGGAGACCGGGCGCGAGGTGCGGCGGGCTTTCGTCGCCGATAAGGGGCATCTCCTCCTGGCCGCCGACTACTCCCAGGTCGAACTGCGCATCCTGGCCCACATCTCTCAGGACCCGGCCATGCTGGAGGCGTTCCGTCGGGGCGAGGACATCCACGCCACCACCGCCGCTGCCCTCTACGGGGTTCCCATATCCCAGGTCACGCCGGCCATGCGTCGCGTGGCCAAGACCACCAACTTCGCCATCTCCTATGGTGTCACCGGCTACGGCCTCTCCCAACAGACTGAGCTCACCCCCGAGGAGGGCAACCAGTTCATCACCGCTTACTTTGCTCGCTTCCCCAAGGTAAAAGCCTACCTGGATGAGACCCGCCGTCGGGCGGCTGAGCAGGGCTACGTGGAGACCCTGCTCGGGCGGCGTCGCTACTTCCCAGAGCTGCAAAGCGGGGCCAAAGTGCACGCCGGAGTCAGGTCCGCTGCCGAGCGCATGGCCATCAACACCCCCATTCAGGGCACGGCGGCGGACATCATCAAAATCGCCATGGTGCGCCTGCATCGGGCCCTGCGCGAGCGTGGCCTGCACGCCGGTATGATCCTCCAGGTGCACGATGAGCTGGTGCTGGAAGTGCCCAAGAAAGAGGTGTCCACAGTAGCTCCTCTGGTGCGAGAGGTCATGGAAGGGGCCTACCAGCTCGACGCGCCGTTGAAAGTGGATATGAAGATCGGCGAGAACTGGCTGGAGATGGAGGATGTCTCTTCGTGAAGCGTGAGGCACAAAGCGTGCAGCCGTGAAGCGTGTTCCTATCAGCGCCTCTTCTAAACCGAAGGGGCGTTTTTGCATATGTAACACGGGCTTTAGCCTGTCGCCGGCAGGCTGAAGCCTGCGTTACGACCACTGTCCCAGGTGTTTTCCGAAAGAGTACCACGATGCTCGGAATTTCGCCACTTCACCCCGAAGCCGACATGAGTCGTGTTTTTACTCTTGCCATTCTTGTGGTATACTATATCCAGCCTTCCATCCTTCCAACCTTCCATGAAAAATTAAGGAGGATTACATGCAACACTTTCTGACCATCGCCGACCTGTCACCGGATGAAGTGTGGGCCTTGCTGGATAAGGCTCGCGAGTTGAAGACCGAGCTTCGGGAGAAGGGGGAAAACAAGCCACTGCTCAAGGGCAAGACGCTGGGCATGGTTTTTCAGAAACCGAGCCTGCGCACCCGCGTATCCTTTGACATGGCCATGATTCAGTTGGGCGGACAGGCCCTCTACCTCTCCCCGAACGAAATTCAACTGGGTAAGCGGGAAAGCACAGCCGACGTGGCCCGGGTGCTCTCCCGCTACGTGGATGCCATCATGGCCCGCGTGTTCGCCCACCGCGACGTGGAGGAGTTGGCGGCGTATTCGCGGGTACCGGTTATCAATGGCCTCTCGGACTTCAATCATCCCTGCCAGGGCATGGCCGATTTGCTCACTATTTACGAGCACTACGACAGACTGACCGGGCTCAAGCTGGCTTACGTGGGTGACGGCAACAACGTGGCCACCTCTTTGCTTTTCGGCGCCACGAAGACCGGGATGCACATCGCTGTGGCCTCCCCACCCGGCTACGAGCCCAAACCAGCGGTAGTACATCTGGCGCGGAATTTCGCCGCCGAGAGCGGCAGCGAGGTATTAATCACCAATGACCCGCAGCAGGCCGTGGCGAACGCCGATGTGATTTACACCGACGTGTGGACCAGCATGGGACAGGAGGCCGAGACCGAGCAGCGCTTGAAGATTTTCCCGCCCTACCAGGTCAACAGTGCCCTGGTGGCCCAGGCCAAGCCCGAGGTCATTGTCATGCACTGTCTACCGGCTCACCGGGGGCAGGAGATCACCGACGAAGTGGCCGACGGACCGCATTCCGTGCTCTTTGATCAGGCCGAGAACAGGATGCACGCCCAGAAAGCGATTCTCGTCAGTTTATTGGCGGGGTAGCTTGTTGGCCTGGGAGTCGGATAGTCTGTTGATCGGATGAGCACAGGCCGAACGCAAGAAAATAGACGTAGCGGTTAAGGCGTATCCAGGGGATAATCATTCCACCTTCGTGAAGCGCAAACACTTATGGGAAGAGACCATCACGCCTCACGCTTCACGAGTTCCGGGACCACTTATGCTCTGGAAACGCCCAATGGGAGGTATGTCATGGCCGGTAACCGACAGGTCTTCGAAAAAGCCATGCAACAGGCTGCCGATTACGCCTGGGATCAGCAGTGGGATAAAGCCATCAGTGCCTACATGAAAGCCCTCACCGAGTTCCCAGACGACATCATGGCCCTTACCGGCATTGGCCTGGCACTCCTGGAGACGCAACAACTGAGCAAGGCTCTGAGTGTGTACAGGCGGGCGGCCAAACTTGCCCCTGGAGACCCGGCCATCCTGACCCGCATGGCGGATGTGCTGGCGCGCATGGGACGCAACAACGACGCCGCCGCAGCCTACATGATGGCCGCCGACGCGCACCTGCGGCAGCGCTCCGTGGCCCAGGCCATCGAATGCTGGCAACAGGTCGTGCGCCTGGTGCCCGGCCATGTAGCCGCCCACCAAAGCCTGGCCAAAGCCTACGTCGGTCAGGGACAGAAAGAGCAGGCCATTCGCGAATTCATCATCCTGGCTGCCCTGTATCAAAAGCAAGGTCAGATGGAGCTGGCCCAAGAACAGTGTCAGGCTGCCCTGCAACTGGATGCGCGTAACGCCGAAGCCAAAAGAGCATTGCACGACCTGAAACACAACCAGCCCATCCAGGTTCAGATAGACCTGGAGACCCCCGCCGCAGAGGTGGCGCTGTTCGAAGAGGCCGAAACGCCCCCCGCCGAGGAAGAGGAGGCGGCCAGCGAGAGCCCGGCCGACCAGGCCCGGCTGCGGGCTCTTTCGGAGCTGGCCGAGACCTTCTTCGCCGAGGCTGAGGAGGAGGAAGAGGAGACCTCTACCCCTGAGCTAAGCGATTTCACTCGCGTCGGCGAGCGCACGGTCACCGCCCCGGAGATGACCAAGGCCCAGCTCGATGCCCTCATCGGGCAGGCGATTGATCACCAGATGCATGGCCGTATCGAAGACGCCATTGATGCCTACCGCCGCGCAATTGAGGGCGGGGTGAACACCGCAGCGGCCCATTTCAACCTGGGGGTGCTTTACCAGGAGAAAATGCGCTTCGATGAGGCCATCGTCCACCTGTCGGAGGCTATGCACGATCCGGACTACGCCCTGGGAGCGCGCTTCGCCCTGGGACAGTGCTATCGGGCGCAGGGCAAGATTGACGAGGCTCTCTCGCACTTCATCGAGGTGCTCAAAATCGTGGACCTGCAAACGGTGCAGCGTGACCAGGTGGATGACCTGATTCAGGTTTATGAAAGCCTCACCGGAGGATTTGTGGCCAAGGGCAGCCCCGAGGAGGCGGAACGCTTCACCAACGCCCTGGTCGAGTTTTTGAGCAGCAAAGGGTGGGAGGACAAGGTCCTGGAAGCCCGTCGCCGCCTCGATAGCATCACCGAGGAAGGGATGACGATGAGCCTGGTGGAGATGCTCGGCGTGCCCGGTTCCGAAGAGGTCTTGAGCGCGATGAGCATCACCCAGGAGTACATCAAGCGCAACATGCTGTTCACAGCGATGGAAGAGTGCTTCTGGGCTATCCAGCACGCCCCCTTCTATCTGCCCCTGCACATGCGCCTGGCGGAGATATTGCTGCGTGAGAACCGCATCGAGGACGCGGCGGCCAAGTATCTCACCGTGGCCGAAGTATATCAGACGCGCGGCGATTTTCAGCAAGCGATCCGCGTCTACAAAAAGATACTGCGGCTGACCCCCATGGATGTGAGCGTGCGCGCCCGGCTCATTGATCTGCTGGTCAGTCACGGGCAGATAGACATGGCTCTGGAGCAGTACATGGCCATGGCCGATGCTTATTATCAACTGGCGCAGGTGAGCAAGGCCCTGGAGAAGTACAACGAGGCCCTGCGCCTGGCCCCACGGGGCGATCCCAGCCGCGGCTGGCAGGTGCAGATACTGCATTGCATTGGCGATATCGAAATGCAGCGCCTGGCCTGGCGGGAGGCCATCGCCGTCTACGAGCAGATCAAGGAACTGGCCCCGGAGGACGAGAAGGCCCGCCTCTATTTGATTGATTTGTACTTCAAGCTCAAGATGCGCAAGCAGGCCCTGGCCGAGATGGACGAGCTCACCGCTCTCTATCAGAAACAGGGCAAGCCAGATAAAGCCATCGCTGCCCTGGAAGATGCTATCAGTCTGCGCCCTGAGGAATTGTCCCTGCGCCAACGCCTGGCTCAGGTTTACGTGCAGCAGGGGAAGAAAGACAAAGCCATCGCCGTGCTGGACGAATTGGGCGAGAAGCAATTGGACGCGGGTCTCAAAGACCAGGCCGCGCGGACTATTCAGGCCATCATCGCTTTGGAACCTCCTAATCTGGAGGCGTATCAAAAACTTCTGGCCCAGATTCGCGCTTGAGTGGGAGTAGTCGGTGTTGTGGGGAGGCTTGAGCGTTGGATGTATATTGGATTTTTCAGCGCCTGGATTGGCTAAGTGTTATAGATATTTTGCTGGTGGCTTCGATTTTCTATTGGCTGCTGTTTCTGGTACGCGGCACTCAGGCAGTGCCACTGTTACGCGGCATTCTTATCCTCGTGGTGCTCTCGGTTCTTATTACCAATGTTTTTCCTCTGCGCGCGTTTAGCTGGCTGGTGCGCAACGCTGTGCCCGCTTTGCTGGTGGCCATACCGGTGATTTTCCAGCCCGAACTGCGCCGTGCCCTGGAGCGATTGGGGCGCACAGGCTCTTTACTGACCCTGCCCTCGCGAGAGGCGGCTGTGGAGGGCGTGCTTGATCAGGTGTGCCTGGCCTGCGAGCACCTCTCGGAACGCCGCCACGGCGCTCTCATCGTGCTGGAGCGCGAGACGGGTTTGCAGGAATACGTGGACACCGGGGTCAGGATCAACAGCGAGGTCACGGCCGCTCTGCTGGAGACCATTTTCTTCCCCAACACCGCGCTCCACGATGGGGCTGCCATCATTCGCCAGGCGAGAGTGGTGGCGGCGGCTTGTGTGCTGCCCCTGGCCACGGGCCATATCTCCGATAAGCAACTGGGACTGCGACACCGGGCGGCTATTGGGGTGACGGAGCAAAGTGACGCCATTGCGGTGGTGGTCTCTGAGGAGACGGGGATCATCTCCATCGCCCACAATGGGCGCATGATCCGCCGACTGGGCGCGAAACGATTGCGCAAGCTGTTGGATGCCTTCTACGAGCCGCAGTTGATGTACCTGGGTCCTCGCTGGCTGCGGTGGCTATCGCAGGCCCGACAGCGAGTCCTCGTCTATGCCCGTAGCGATGAGCAGAGGGATTAGTCAAATCCTCCCCGGGTCGCTCCGCCCACCAGATCGAAGGATGGAGGTGATCCGGAGAAAGTTGGGTAGGTATTCAGGTGAGAACGGTTGGTAAATGGCGTCGGTTGATTAATAACCTGGGGTCGGGGATACTGGCTCTGGCTTTGGCAACCATTGTCTGGATTGTGGCCGTTAATGAGGAGAATCCAATCTCCGAGGACTTTTTCCAAGAGCCCATTCCCATTCAAGTGGTGAACAAGGCGGACGACCTGTATCTGTTCGGCAATATTGAGGGGGAAACGGTACGGGTTCGCATCCGGGCTCCGAGGACGAGTTGGGACAGCCTGACCGCGGCCAAATTCGAAGCTAAGCTCGATCTGACGGGTCTGCCGCCGGGGCGGCACGACCTGCCCATCGAGGTCACCTGCGCCGACCGGGCAGTGCGCATCATCGAAGTCAGTCCGGCGACGATGCTGGTGCGGCTGGAGCCCATTATCAGCCGCCAGGTGCCGGTGGAGATAAACGTCCTCGGTGCTCCGGCGCTGGGCTATTCACGACGCACTCAGGAGGTCACCCCGGAGCAGGTGAAGGTAAGCGGGCCGGAGTCCATGGTGCAGCAGGTGGAACGGGCCTCCGCCGAAATCTATCTGCGGGGTAGCGAGAAGGAGACCCTGGAGCGAGAGGTGCACCTCTCTGCCCGGGATGCTAACGGCGACCCCGTGGGCTGGGTCAAGCTGGAGCCGCCCACGGCCAGTGTGCGCATCCCCATCGAGCAGCAACACGGCTTCAAAGAGGTCGCCGTACGCGCCGTGATCACCGGTCAGGTGCGTTCGGGTTACTGGGTGAGCAGTGTCTCCGTTGAGCCAACCACGGTGACCATCATCGGCAGCCCGGCGGCTTTGAAGCAAATCCCCGGTTACGTGGAAACTACGGCGATAGACGTCAGCGGCGCTGAAGAGAGCATCAGTCAGCGGGTGCCCCTGGCATTGCCCAACGGGGTAGCCGTGTTGGGCGAGCAGGCGGTCACTGTGAAAGTGAACGTGACCGCTATCCAGGGTGGATTGACAGTGCAACGGGAGTTGGTCATCCAGGGATTGGAGGATGGCTATCAGGCCCGTCCTTCGCCGGATACGGTGGACGTCATCCTCTCCGGACCGCTGCCTAAGCTGGAGGCCTTGCGGCAAGGGGATGTGGTGGTCATCCTGAATCTTTTCGGCCTGGAAGAGGGCACTCACCAGGTCACGCCAAAGGTCCTCGCCCCGGAAGACATCGTGGTGGAGAGCGTGCTGCCGGCCACCATCGAGGTGCTCATCGCACGCGGGGCCCTGCCGACTTTCACCCCTACCCCCGTCGTCACTCCGACACCGACGGCGACGCCGACACCGGCCCAACCCACCCCCACGGTGGTGCCGACACCGACGCCCCTGCCCACGCCCAACTGCCCCCATCCCCTGGCTCACCTGACCGCTCCTCTGGTGGGGGCGACGGTGCAGGGGGAGGTGGAGCTGTATGGCACGGCGGCCATCGCGAATTTTGACTACTATAAGATCGAGTTTCGCAGTGACGAGGCGACCGAATGGGCCTTTATCGCCCGCTACGATCAACCGGTGACCGATGGCCTGCTGGCCGTGTGGGATACGTCGAACCTGCCGGCGGGGCGCTATTGGGTGCGCCTGGTGGTAGTGGATGTCATCGGCAACTACTTCGATCCCTGTGCTGTACCGGTGCAGGTGGTACATTGATCTGCAAGTTTCGGGTTCCAGGTTTCAGGTTCCAGGTTTCAGGTTCCAGGTTTGGGGTTTGGGGTTCCAGGCGCCACGTCTCAGGTTACCTTGGCCCCGAAATCCTTGAACCTGAAACCCTGAACATGTAACCTGAAACCTTGAACACGTAACCCGAAACCTTGAACACGTAACCCGAAACCTTGAACACGTAACCCGAAACCTTGAACACGTAACCCGAAACCCTGAAAGAGCCTATGGCTAAACCAATCGTGGCCCTGGTGGGCCGTCCTAACGTGGGCAAATCCACACTCTTCAACCGGCTGGTCGGTGCCAGACTGGCCATCGTAGACGAGACGCCGGGCACCACCCGCGATCGGCTTTATGCCGATGCGGAATGGGCCGGGGCTACCTTCACCGTGGTGGATACCGGCGGCATCGAGTTCGGCGCCGAGGATGGCTGGCTGGTGCCCGAGGGTGAGCTCTCGCCGCTCTCGACGGCCTCGCCGCAATACATCCGCCAGATACGTGCTCAGGCGCAGGTGGCCATTGACGAGGCCGATGTCGTTATCTTTCTGGTGGACGTGCAGGACGGGCTCACTTCCGCCGACCAGGAGGTGGCCGAGATTTTGCGTCGCACTCGCAAGCCGGTTCTCGTGGCCGCCAACAAAGCGGATAACCTGTCATTGAGCCAGCACGCCCTGGAGTTCTACGCCCTTGGCCTGGGCGAGGTGTATCCCATTTCGGCCTTGCACGGCACCGGCACGGGTGATTTGCTGGATCAGGTGGTGGCGTCTTTCCCGCGCGAGGAGGAGGAAGAGGAAATCGAAGCGGTTAAGATCGCCATTGTTGGGCGGCCCAATGTGGGCAAATCCAGCTTGTTGAACAAGCTATTGGGGGAGGAGCGAGCCATCGTCAGTCCCATTCCGGGCACCACCCGCGATGCCATTGACACTTTCCTGGAGTGGGAGGGCACGCCGGTGATACTGATTGACACGGCGGGTATCCGCCGCCGGGGTCACATCGAGCGCGGGATTGAGAAGTACAGCGTGCTGCGGGCCCTGCGGGCCATCAATCGCGCGGATGTAGTGCTGCTGTTGATTGATGCCACGGAGGGGGTCACTGCCCAGGATGCGCACATCGCGGGCTACATTCTGGAAGAGAGCAAAAGCGTGGTGGTGGTGGTCAACAAATGGGATGCCATCGAGAAGGACACCTACACCATGATCGAGTACACCAAGCAGGTGCGCACCGACCTGCGCTTTCTGGATTATGTGCCAGTGTTGTTCATCTCCGCGCTGACCGGCAAGCGAGTGCACCAGGTGATTCCCACGGCCTTACAGGTGCAGAAAGAGCGTTTGGTGCGCATCCCCACGGCGGAGTTGAACCGCATCGTGCGCGATGCAGTGTATCGCCACCGTCCGCCGTCGAAGTGGGGCAAGCGGCTCAAGTTCTACTACGCCACCCAGGCCGCGGTGGACCCGCCGACGTTTGTGTTCTTCGTCAACGACCGACGGCTGGTGCATTTCACTTATGAGCGCTACATCGAGAATCAGTTGCGGGCGCATTATCCCTTCACCGGCACGCCATTGCGTCTGACCTTTCGCAATCGGGGGAAGGAGTAGCGCGCAGGCAACGGAACCCGGTTAAGTCACCCGTCCTTTGACTCGTAATCCACAAGTCGGTCTCAAACTGGGCGTAACTCATCCCCCTCACAAACATCTCCGCCTTCTCCATCGCGTCCAAAATGTCATCTAT
>JACIWR010000120.1 GCA_014360845.1 Anaerolineae bacterium | reverse complement strand
GCAATGAGCGGCGCGCCACTGTCAACTGGCGCTTCAGTACCTCCGATGCTCGTGTGAAGCTCGAACGGCTCTATCCGAACTTATCAGAATCACCTTGATGAAGTACTAGTAGGGCGTTCAGCCGATTGCACTCCGGCGGTCGCTACCCTTTTCGCCCGGCGTATACCCCATATCCTACCACATCTAGCAAGTCCCTGGACACCGCGCCCACCCCGCCTTTTAAGAACCGCCGCGATCTTGGGTCGCTGAAGGCCATGACCAACATCTTCAGCACTGCCTTCATAACCCCCCAGCGGCCATAGCGCTCAAAGCGGCCCTTGCTCTCCAGCGGAATGACGATCCGATGCGCATTCCCTACCACGTCTATCAAACCCGCTTGCTCCAAGAGAGCTTTCCACCCGCTATCGTCCAGAGCCTGGGCATAAACCATATTCTTGAAGGTGTTCTCCAACTGAGGCGAAGGAGGCGTGAGCCACGTCATCTCCGTCATGCCCACATAACCCCCGGACCTGGTCACGCGGATGTATTCGCGCATCACCTGGCTCTTGTCCTCAAAGAAGACGTTCACCGACTCCATGATGACAGCGTCGAACAGGTTGTCTACAAAGGGTAGCTGCCGGGCATCGGCTACCACGAATTCCACGCGATTCTCGACACCCTCGGCCTTCGCCCTTTCGCGCGACTGCTCGATCATCTTATACACCAGGTCCACGCCTACCACCCGGCAGCCGAAGGCTTTCGCCAGGTGACAAGGCGTGGCTCCTACGCCACAGCCGACATCCAGCACATATTTCCCGTTGCCGATGTGACATAGTTCGACCAGTTCTCGTGTGGCTTCCATGCTGCCATAATGCTTGGTCATCCCCAGGTTGGCGATGAATTCAAAGTAGTCCCTTGCATTCTCCGCTGACATGTGTTCTCCACTCTTTGCAATGGAGGAAAAGCAGTTGCTCCCCTTGCCGGCGTGTCCCCTGGCAATACGCCCCTCCGAAGCTCTCACTCACTCAGGCGGGTGAAGGTAAACGTCCCCAGAGGAGGAACGGTCCCGTTCACCAGGAACGGGTCGGTTTCGATCCTGTGGATACCTTCCGGGCTGCTGGTGGGGAGGTTCGCCGAGTTATAGCTGGTTCCGCTATCTGTTCCGGCGTCATAGGGGTACAGCTCCACGACTTTCTGGGTGACCCACGCCCCATCCTCAAGGAGGCTCAGCCCGGACACGCCAACGAACCAGTCGGGACTGGGAGCGATCATGGAGACGACGGAAACCACCGGACAATCCAGGGTAGCCGTAAAGGTCAGCGTCATCTGACCAGGAGAGGGGTTGATGCCTCCCCCCGAGATCTGAGCACAAGCGCTCCCTGCGCCGATCAGAGCATCAATCTCGCTGCTCAGGGGGCTTTTGCCTCCCGTCTCCGCCATGTTCTTGATCCCGGGCGAGGCGAGCTCCCCTTCCTCCCACAGCCGGACGTTGGGACTATGCACTGCCCCGATTAGCCCGGAGAAATGGGGATTTGATGGGAAGTCGGTGGGGTGAGTCTCACTACTCCAGGTCGCCTCGAACGCCAGTTGATATTCGGCTGATGGACTCGGTGTCTCCGGGGGCGTTGGGGTGGGCGGAGGTGTGGTTTCTGTGGGCGTGGCTGTCGGTGGCGCAGGGCTTGTCGGGTGTGGCGTGGCGGTGGGTTCAGGGGTGGCGGTCGGGGCCGACGTCGCGGTGGGTTCGGATGTGGCCGTGGGGGATGGTGCAGTGCAGGCGACTACCGCCTGCAAGAAAAGCGATATGGCCAGGCTGAATCTCAGCACTGTCCACACAGTCAAATGGGACCGGTAACTTCTCATTGTTTACTTCCTCTCGAGTCAACAAGGAAAGTCTGCGACGAGTGCTTGGTGGCGGGAGAGCCTCCCGCCCATTGGCTTGGCAGGTCCTCTGTCAACGATATTCATATTCGTTCCACCATTCGTTGACAATATGCTGCCCGATCTACCTTGCCCCCCCCCATATCGGCCTGGGAAGTTATGCCGCAATCCATTGCAGAGCTGGCAAGGCTTGCACTCATTATAAGGTAAAAACTACCGCGCGTCAACCTTAGCCCACCGCGTCACGGCAGGACGCTGCGAGGCCGTGCCTACCGCTAATCTTTCGCTGTCCCGCAGTGGCACTGCGGGACAGACCCTCCGCTCGCGGGGTTGAACTCCGCAAGAGCTCGGCCTGGGGCTTCGAACCCCAGGTTGAGCGGACATCCTCTCCTGTTGAGTTTTGCCCCGGTCTGTGGTATTATAATGACACCGACCGCCATTTTCCCGTGAGTCAACGTCCATTTGGGCCCCGGTAGGTTAAGATGTCCACTCAACTCCTGCAGACCAAACTGTACATACCGCCATTGCGCCCGAACCTGGTCCCTCGCCCCCGGCTCCTTCGCAAACTGGACGAGGGTCTGCGGCTGGGATACCGGTTGATCCTCATCTCCACCCCGCCCGGCTTTGGCAAAACCGCGCTGCTCAGCGAATGGGTTCACTCGCTGCGGACGCAGCGCGCCACAGCCCTTCAAGTCGCCTGGCTCTCGCTGGACGAGGGTGATAATGACCCAACACGCTTTCTGGCTTATTTCGTTGCCGCCTTGCAACCCTTTGCCCCGGGGCGAATCGAAGAGAGCGAGGCATACATCGGCGCGGAGATGCCGCGTCTACGACCCCCTCAACCGCCTATCGAAACGGTCCTGACGGCGTTGATCAACAAAATCGCCGCCAGCTCCGCCCCGGGCGAACCGCCGTCACGCCTCCAGGTAATTGTGCTGGACGACTATCACCTCATCACCGCCCAACCGATTCACGACGCTCTCACCTTTTTGCTTGACCATCTGCCTCCGCAGATGCACCTCGTCATCGCCACGCGGGCCGATCCTCCTCTGCCCCTGGCTCGACTGCGCGCCCGCGGTCAACTGCTCGAACTGCGCGCCGCTGATCTGCGCTTCACCTTTCAGGAATGCGCTTCTTTTCTTGGTCAGGTGATGGGCTTGAACCTCTCCGCCGCTAATATCGCCGCTTTGGAAGCCCGGACCGAGGGTTGGATTGCCGGCCTGCAGGTGGCCGCGCTCTCGATGCGCGAGCAAAAGGACCTCACCGGGTTCGTCAACGCCTTCACCGGCAGCCACCGCTACATCCTGGACTATCTGGTCGAGGAAGTGCTTCACCGACAACCCGAAAGCATCCAGTCTTTTTTGCTGAACACCTCCATATTGGATCGCCTGAGCGCGCCCCTGTGCGACGCTGTCATGGGGTCGCCGATGGAACCGATGGATCGCTTAGCCCATTTATCCGGCAAGGAAATCCTGGAATACCTCGAGCGGAACAACCTCTTCGTCGTTCCCCTGGACGATGAACGCCGCTGGTATCGCTACCACCGTCTTTTCGCCGATTTGCTGCGGCAACGCCTGCATCAGGAACACCGGGACCGCGTGTCGGTTTTGCACCGGCGGGCCAGTGCCTGGTTTGAGCAGAACGGTCTGCCGGCCGAGGCCATAGACCATAGCATAGCCGCCGGTGATCTGGAAAGGGCAGCGGACCTCATCGCCCAGAACGCCGAGGCGACCCTGATGCGCGGAGAAGTCGCCACCTTCCTGCGCTGGACCGAAGCTCTACCCGATGAACTGGTGCGGGCACACCCCACCCTATGCCTCTTCCAGGCCTGGATTTACATCCTCTCTGGTCAGCCGTTGGAGGTCATCGAGGCCCGGCTACAGGCTGCCGAGTCGAGCGGCGCAACGGTCCCAGGAGGAATGACAGCCCTCCGCGCCCTGATAGCCGCCTTCCAGGGGCAGGTGGCTCGCACCGCCGAGCTCTCGCAGCGCGCGCTGGAGCAGCTTTCCGAGGAAGAGCGGTTTCTGCGTGGCGTCGTTACCTGGCTCCTAAATGCCTCCCGCCTGGCCAGCGACCTGGACGCCGATGACAGCCAGGCTTTCGCGGAGGTTCTCTCCATGAGCCGCAGAGCCGGCAACGTCATGGTGGCCATCATGGTGGAGTGTGACCGGGCCGAATGGTTGATGCGACGAGGACAACTGCACCGTGCCGCGATGGCCTACACTCACGCCCTGGACTTGGCCACCGATGAGCAGGGCCGACGCTTGCCCCTGGCCGGTCAGGCGCTGGTGGGACTGGGTGAGCTGGCCCGCGAATGGAACGACCTGGACACCGCAGCACGTTACCTCCAGGAAGGGATTCGCCTCAGCGAGCAGTGGACGGAGGTCGGTCCTTTGGAAGCTTACATCTCGCTGGCGCGGGTCCGGCAGGCCCAGGGCGACGAAACCGGGGCCCTGGAAGCCATCCGCAAGGCGGAGGAACTGGCGCTCAGATTCGACTTCACCGAACTAGACGACCTGGTAGTGGACTTGTTCCAGGCCTGGTTGTGGATCGTGCAAGGTGACCTGGCGGCGGTCCGGCGCTGGGCGGAGAAACGGGACCTTTATCAGTACATTGACTCACCCCTCCAGGAGCGGGCCGACGACCCATACGAGCATCGCCTGCGCAAATATGAGCTTCTCATCCTGGCCCGGCTGTTGATCGCCGAGGGGCGGCCCGGCGAGGCATCCAAGCTGCTGAAACCCCTGGTCCCCATAGCGGAATGGCGCGGGCGCCCGGGGATGCTGATTGAAATCCATATCCTCCAGGCATTGGCCGCCCAGGCCCTGGGGAACACGCAACAAGCGATGACTTCCCTGCAGCGTGCCCTCTCCCTGGCCGAAGCGGAGGGCTACACCCGCCTCTTCCTCGACGAGGGCGCGCCGATGGTCCAACTGCTGCGGGAACTCGTCAAACGCGATGCCACGGCGACATACGCCCACAAGCTCCTGGCGGCCCTGGGTCCCGAGGCTCAAGAGGATAGGGAGCAGAAAGTCGCCGCGAGTCTGGTAGAGCCGCTGAGCGCGCGCGAACTGGAAATACTGCGCCTGCTGCGAACCCATTTAACGAGCACCGAGATGGCCGAGGAGCTCTGCATCTCGGTGAACACCGTGCGCTATCACATCAAGAACATCTACGGCAAACTGGGTGTCCACAGCCGGTCGGAAGCTGTGCAGCGAGCTGAAGCACTGGGATTGCTGTGAACATCGCGAGCCGATTCATTCCTTTCCCCCAGCCAGGCGGTTGGGGTTTTTTGCTTTTTTGCAGCGGTCAGCAGGCGCGGTTTATTACCACGCAAACCCGGTCACCACAACCGCCAGGTCGTTCCCCCAACCGCGTAAATATCCGCCAACACTCTACGGGGGGCCATACCATCAGATTACGCCTTCAAAACCACTCACCTGACTACCCACTTTGGGTGGTGACAACCCACCCACTCAGCGACTATACTGAAGGCACCAACAGGAGGGGCGCATGAGCACAAAACGCGGGGATACTGAACCCGCCATCTATCAAATCAAGGTACAGGGTCAACTCGATGAGCGCTGGGCCGATTGGTTCAACGGCCTGACGGTCATCACCAACAGCGAGGATGAGGACCTGCCCATCACCACCCTCACCGGCCCTGTGACCGATCAGGCCGCCCTGCGCGGTATCCTGAACAAGATTTGGGACCTGAACCTGACGGTCTATTCCCTACAGCGACTCGACGTTGATAAAGGAGGCATACCGTGAACAAGTACGTATTACCGTTAAACGACCCTCAGGCCACGCTGGACGTCGTGGGCGGCAAGGGGATGTCTTTGGCGCGACTGGCGAGGGCGGGCCTGCCCGTGCCCGATGGCTTTCACGTCACCACGGCGGCGTACCAGCAGTTCGTGGCGACGAACAACCTGCAACCCCGCATTCTGGAGGCCCTGAAAACAGTGGACCCGGCCCAACCGGCCACTCTGGAGACGGCTTCGACCACCATTCGCCAGCTCTTTGCCCAGGCCCCGATGCCTCCCGACGTCGCCGGGGCCATCGCGGGGGCGTATGCGGGGCTGGCCGGACAGAATCCCACCGTCGCTGTACGCTCTTCGGCCACGGCCGAGGACCTGCCAGGGCTCTCTTTTGCCGGGCAACAGGAAACCTACCTCAACGTCCAGGGCACTGCCGACGTGCTGGAAGCGGTGAAGCGCTGTTGGGCCAGCTTATGGACGGCGCGGGCCATCGGTTATCGGCAGCAGCACGGCATTGACCAGAACGCGGTCAGCCTGGCGGTGGTGGTACAACGGCTGGTACCCGCCGAGGCCGCTGGTGTCCTGTTCACCGCCAACCCAGTCACCGGGCGGCGCGATCAGGTCACCATCAGTGCTGCCTGGGGGCTGGGCGAGGCGGTCGTGGGCGGGCTGGTGACACCCGACACCATCATCGTGGCCAAGGCCACCGCTCGCGTGCTGGAGCGCCAGACCGCCGACAAGCAGGTGATGACCGTGCGCGTGGACGGTGGTACGGAGGAGCGACCCGTCCCCGAAAGCCTGCGCCGCGCTCCCGTGCTCAGCGACGAGCAGGCCGCCGAATTGACGCGGCTGGGTGCGCAGATCGAGGAGCTGTACGGTATGCCGATGGATATCGAGTGGGCCCTGGCCGATGGGGTGTTCTCCGTACTCCAGGCGCGGCCTATCACGGCGCTGCCGGAACCGGAAGCCGAGCCGCCGACCGAGTGGCCGATGCCCGATCCCGACGCGAAGTACATGCGGGGCAGCATCATAGACTTTATGCCCGACCCGTTGACGCCGCTCTTCGAATCCATGGGACTCCCGGCCATCACTGAGGGCATGCAGTGGATGGTAAGCGAGATGATGGGCGGGTCGCTGAGCCTCCTGGAGAACTATCTGGTCACCATCAACGACTACGCGTATATGAACGCTACCTTCCAGGCCCGAGACCTGTGGTGGATACTGACCAAGATGCTGCCCGCTTTTCCACGTCTTATGAAAAACGCTGCCCGGCACTGGAAAGAGGTAGCGCATCCCCGCTACGCCGAGGCGGTGGCGCAGTGGGCGGATAAGCAAGCGGAGGTGATGAGCGCCACTGAACTTTGGGAAGGTGCCAACGCCCTGACCAGTGCCATGGGCCGTTATCTCACCACCCTGCAGGTAGACAGCCTCGGTATCGCCGCCGGCACAGAGATGCTCTTCACCCGCGTCTACGAGAAGTTGATCCGGCGCGAGGGCGATCCGCCCGCCCCGACCTATCTCCTGGGCTCGGACAGCCTGCCCATCCAGGCAGAGAAGGCGCTCTACGACCTGGCCCAGTGGTGCCGCGAGCACGATGATCTGGCGGCGTATCTGCAACGCACACCGACCTCACAACTCGCCGGTCGGTGGGACCGAGATGACGTTCCCGCCGGGGTCAACGGCGAGACGTGGCGCGCCTGGCAGGAGCGCTTCCGGGCCTATCTGGACCGGTACGGGCACAGCATCTACGACCTGGACTTCGCCAAGCCGATTCCCGCCCACGATCCCACACCGCTCCTGCAGACGCTGCAGGTCTTCATCCGGGAACCGGAACGCAATCCACACCACCGCCAGCAACGTTTACTTGCCCGGCGGGAGGAAGCCATCCAGACCGTGCGGCAGCGGGTGCGAGGATTGAAGCGCAAGCTCTTCGAGAAAACCCTCGACTGGGCCCAGAGGTTCACCGCTCTGCGCGAGGACAGCATCTTTGAAATTGGTCTGGCCTATCCCGTGCTGCGGAAGATGTTGCTGGAGCTGGGCCGGCGTTTTGCCGAAGCCGGGGCCATCGCGGAAGCGGAAGACATCTTCTGGCTGAAATCTGCCGAGGTGGAGCAGGGAGCGGCGGCGCTGGACCGCGGCGAGAGCCTGGAGAATCTAGCGGAGCGCGTGGAGAGGCGCAAAATGCAGTGGCGAGCCGAGAAGCGCGTCACCCCGCCGCCGCAACTGCCCAGGAGGGAACGCATTCTGGGTCTCAAGATGGACAACTTCATGCCGGTCAGTGCCGAAGAGCAGGCTGAGACCCAGCTCAAGGGCATCGGCTGCAGCCCCGGCCGGGTGACAGGCCTGGCGCGGGTGCTGCACGGTCCCGAGGACTTCGATCAGATGCAGGCCGGGGACATCCTGGTGGCCGACATCACTACGCCGGCCTGGACACCGCTTTTCGCCATCGCGTCGGGCATTGTCACCAACATCGGCGGGCCACTGAGCCACGGCTCCATCGTCGCCCGCGAGTACGGCATCCCGGCAGTGCTGGGCACTGGCGTGGCTACCAAACGCATCCGCAGCGGGCAAATCATCACCGTGGATGGCAACGCGGGCACAGTGACACTGGAGCAGGAGGCATAAACGGAGGGCACAGCGTGTGTGGCATTTCTACACCTCAGCGAGGCCGTTCAGATGAACGCTAACAATCGCCGACAAATCACTATCCTCTCCTTCACCCTGGTTGTGGTGATGGTAGGCTACGGGATGGTAATACCGCTCTTCCCCTTCTACATCGAAAAGATGGGGGCCAGTGGCGGGCATCTGGGATTGCTCATCTCCACCTCGGCCCTGCTGGAACTGCTTTTCGGCCCCGTGTGGGGTGGTATTTCGGACCGCACGGGGCGCAAGCCCATCCTGCTTTTGGGTCTGGTGGGGTATGGTTTGTCGTCGCTGCTCTTCGGGCTCTCCACGCAGTTGTGGATGTTGTTTGCCTCCCGCGCCTTATCGGGTGTGCTCTCCTCGGCCACGGCGACCACGGCGCTGGCTTACATCAGCGATAGCACCTCGGAACGTGACCGCGGTGGCGGGATGGGGATGCTCGGGGCGGCGGCCGGGTTGGGGCTTATCCTGGGTCCGGCCTTAGGCGGTTGGCTGGGAGGCAACTCCCTCTCGCTGCCCTTTTTCCTGGCCGCGGCTTCTTCGCTGATGGCGCTGGTGCTGGCCGCGCTGTGGCTCCCCGAATCGCTGCCCGCTGAGGCACGCCAGCGCGAAGGACGGGTGAGAACAGTGCGGGTGAGTGAATGGTGGCATGCTCTGGGCGGACCGGTCGGCCTGCTGCTGTTCATGCTGTTTCTGGTCAGCTTTGCCCTGACCAACTTCGAGTCCATCTTTGGCCTCTATGCCGCGCAAAAGCTGGGTTACGGTCCGGAGCGAGTAGGGACCATTTTGGCCGTGGTTGGCCTCGTCTCGACCCTGGGGAAGGCCATTCTCATCGGCCCCCTCACCCGGCGTTGGGGGGAAGCGCCCATCATCAAGGTCTCGCTGGCCGCCAGCGCGGCAGGATTTGTCATCCTGCTATTAGCCACCACCTATCCGACCGTGCTGCTGGCGACGGGGGTGTTTATCCTCTCCAAGACGTTGCTGCGCACGGTGATAATCAGCCTGGCTTCCAAGCGAGCGACAGTGGGCCAGGGCACGACCATGGGCTTGAGCAACTCCTTCATGAATCTGGGGCGCATCGCGGGGCCCATCTGGGCCGGCTTCATCTTCGATGTCAACATCAACTATCCCTATCTCAGCGGAGCGGTGATCATGTTCATCGGTTTCCTGATCAGCCTCGTCTGGGTATCGCAGGAGAGTTAGGGGGCAAGGGTAGCTCCACATTCAATCGGGGAGGTGCTTCTCCGGTCACAGAACCACACAGCAAATTAAACTTTCCGTGAAAATCTGTGTGGTTCTGGGGCGAAATTGGATCGCCTACGGTTAAGCGGGGCGCTACCGTTCAAGTGGGGCCCTATTCTACCCCGTGAGTGCTCAGGCGAACGCTGACATCCCGTCCTGCGAAATACGGGGCGCAGCGCGCTGCGCCCCTACACTCAGAATAACGGGCGAAAAGCTGAAAATGCGCCGGTGGCGTCCCGCCTGCGGCGGGATTTAACCCCTGGGGAAGGGGGCAAAGCCCCTCCCCCTTCGTCTCCGCTCAGGGCAGGCCCAGACCCCACCCCCCAGAGCCCCAGCGGCCAGAGGTAAAGCCAGGAGCAAGGACAACACGCAAACCGAGGTCCCTGAGACCGAGGTACGGATAGAACCTGAAGCGGGCAGCGCAGCGCAGGCCCCTCGCCTCATTCTCAGGCAATTAACCCGTGCCTCGTCGGTGCTCAGCGGGCTTGAGCTGTTCAGCCCGGAGCTGGAAGCTCCGGGTGAGTCTGATCTGCTTAAGGTCCACAGTCTCCGCGTACCGGGAGGGAAAAGGCAACAGGCCGACCGCGTCTAGAGCCTCATGCCGGACGGCGCGGAATTGATCATCGTTCATGAGTCCCGACCCACTATAGCTCCATTTCCCTCCCCCAGAAAGCGGACAAAGGCAAGGGCCTCCAGACGGCGGACCAGTCGCTCGTCGGCCGTGACGAAAGTCGCGTTCAACGACTCGGCCAGGGCAGCGAAGGCAGCGTCATAGACCGTCGTCTCGTATGCACAGGCTATCTCGACCGCGCGGCGCAGCACCGCACTCGACGGCAGGACCCACTCCAGTCCCATGTCGAACAGACTCTGCACTGCATCCTGAATCTGTCCGGTGGTCAGGTCCTCCTTGTAACGCAACACGTTGGTCAGCTCGTAGGCCAGTAACGACGGTACCGAGACCACGATCTGTCCATCCAGGTAGGCCTCACGCAGGGCCAGTGCCCGGTCAGCCAGTACCTCTCCCTGGCGAAACCACTTGATGACCACCGAGGTGTCCAGCACGACAGCACCGTTCATCCACGGGCCTCCCGCCAGCGGCGGACGTCGGCCGTGCTGTCCTCGCCGTTACCGGGGGCCAATCGTGCCAGGGCGTCCTGGGTCGCCACCGCCGACCGCACGCGGGGGTCGTTGCCGGGTCGCCTCTGGCCCCGGCGCACTGCCATGTAAAGGCGCATCGCCTCGCGGAGCAACTCACTCCGGCTGCGATGCTCCTCACGGGCAATGCGGTCCACCTCTTCCAGAAACTCAGTGGGGAAGGAAACCATTACTTTCGTCGCCATAGCTCACCTCTCGGATATGTGGTATATCCTTATTATATCTAAAGGATGTGCTTTGTCAACTCGAAACGCAGTCCCCTTCGTGCTCTTTGTGTCCTTTGTGGTAAGGCTTTTAGGCTCAGGCTAGGCCGGGTCAGGTTCTTACTAACTGGACATTGGCGAAAATCGCCTTACCAACACAAAAACTGGTCGTTTGTTGACCGGCTGAAGGCGTGCGAAAACGACCAGGGCTCGGCATCGGTTTGAACCCCGGCGATGCACAGGTTGGCAAATCATCGGGGACTAAGCTGGCTATGCTTCCAG
>JACIWR010000012.1 GCA_014360845.1 Anaerolineae bacterium | reverse complement strand
GTATGGGTATCCCTTTTGCTGAGATCACGCACTTGCTCGTCACCCACTATCATCCCGACCACGCCGGCCTGGCCCAGGAACTGAAGCAGAAAGGCATCAAGCTCATCGTCCTGGAAAACCAAAGCGCCGCCATTCCGCTCCTCAAACAGTACATCAAACCCCAATACCCCTATGTTGAGATCACACTCCACGATAACGTCTACGTTCATACCGGCGAAAGCCGGGCCTTCCTGCGTGGTCTGGGTCTTGATGGCGAGATAATCATCACCCCGGGTCATTCAGATGACAGCGTTACCCTGATCCTCGATAGCGGGATCGCCTTCACCGGCGATTTGCCGCCCGCGTCCATCGCGGAATATCTGGGGCCTCCAGCCCTACAGAGTTGGAACCAGATCCGCGCTCATAACGTACAAATAGTGTATCCCGGTCACGGCCCGTTTCAGCGGCTCAAGTGAGGTCACTATGCCCCGCGATCTGAGCAAGTTTATGCCACCTCCCCTGGTGGATTCCAGGTGTACCGAGTGCGGCGCTGAGGTGCCGGCCCAGTTCTCCAGTTGTGACGAACTGTTCATGTCCGTCATCACCCCGCTGGGGTTGCGCTGGGCCGAGTCTCCCGACATAGCTAGGTTGCAACGCTTGATCATTGATACCTTTGGCATGCAGCACCCCAAGCGCAGTTGCAAATCGGCCAAGTCTTACGCCGCCCATCTTACCGGCCTGTGCTGTGGTGTGGAGTACAACGGTGCTCAATCGGTCTACGCTGCCCTCCAGAGATGGCTGAACGGCCCCGTTGAAGCCATCGGCATCACCAGGCCCACGGAGCCCGATTACCGGGGCACGCTGACGATTCGATACGTTTATGACGCAGAGACCGAGGAGGAGTTCGTCGCCCGGGTGTACGAGTGGGCCAGGGAGGTGTGGGCGGCCTATGCCTCGCAACATGAGATGACGCGCCAGTGGATCAAACAGGCGCTGGGAGTGTAAGGGGCAAGAGGTGTGGTGATGAGGGTATATCGGGTGGTGAGCGAGGAAGAAGCAGCGAAAGCTTATCCCTGCGCGACGGAAGTTCCCCGGCCCTTCTGGGCCGATGGGCTGGCGCTCTCACGGCCATGGTTCAGGGAGAACCTGGGGAAGGTGGTGGAGGGCTTTCATGGGGAGGATGACGAAGGGGAAGTGGTAGGGCACATTTACTGGGCGCGATCGGAGAAAGCGCTGGTGCCTTACCGCATCGAAAGGGGAGCAGCTTATATCTACTGCGAATGGGTGCAGCGCCGGTATCGAGGGCGTGGTTACATGCGGGAGATGTTTGCGGCGTTTGTGGAGTTTCTGCGCAGGGAGGGGTACAAGGGGATATTGGTACATGGAACGGGCATCGAAGGGTATATGCACTACAGCCATTTTGCCAAGCGGGGTTTTCGGGTGATGCAGGAGGTAGGGGGCAGGCGCTTGATGTACCTGCCTTTGAGGCAAGAGACAATCTGCGTGGAGCCCATAGCGGCCCGGGTGCCGAAGCGGCGGGGCGTGCCGGTGGAGGTCTTGGTGATAGGATCGCGCTTCTGCCCGGTGGGAGCGTCGGCGGTGTTGGCGGTGCGGAGGATAGCGCAGGAATTGGGGTCACAGGTAATGGTGAGGGAAGTGGCGGCGGGAAGAGAAGCGCTTGAGCAGTATGGGGTCGCGCACGGGATATTCGTCAATGGGGAAGCAAGATTCTTCGGGCCGGTCACGGAGGAAGAGGTTCGTGAGGTGCTGGAAGAAGCCATATGTAGCGGGTAAGCCGGTGGTCGCGCCCTCGCCGGAACTGCACAAAGCCTCACGGCGGCTTATCGCAGGGGGCTGACCGGAACGACGGTGACGGGAGAGTAAGGTGATGCTCCACTCAATGATCGAAATCCACGATGTTGTCAAAAAGTACGGGGACCGGGTGGCGGTCAACCAGGTGAGTTTTTGCGTCCAGAAGGGGGAAATCTTCGGTTTACTGGGGCCCAACGGAGCCGGCAAGACGACCACCATCTCTATTTTGGCCGCGTTGCTACTCCCAGATGAGGGAGCGGTCATTATTGGCGGATATGACCTGATGCGAGAGACAAGCCAGATCAAGCCGCTAATCGGCTTTGTCCCCCAGGAGCTGGCCCTGTACCCTACTCTCAGCGCCTGGGACAATCTGGCCTTTTTCGGTCGCATCTACGGCCTGCGGGGCACGGCTCTTAAAGAACGCATCGCCGCCGTGCTGGACCTGGTAGGGCTGCGCGATCGGGCCAAGGACGCTGTGCGCACCTTTTCCGGCGGGATGAAACGTCGCCTGAACATTGCCGCCGGCCTCATCCACCGGCCACGCATCCTCTTGCTGGATGAGCCCACAGTAGGCGTTGATCCCCAATCGCGCCATTTCATCTTTGAGCATGTGGAGCAGCTGAGGTCCGAGGGCATGACTATTCTCTACACCACCCATTACATGGAAGAGGCCGAGCGCCTTTGTGATCGGGTGGCGATCATGGACGAGGGGCGCATCCTGGCTTTGGACACTACGAAGGCGCTGATCGGACTGCTGGGCGGCGGGGTCATCTACGTCCGGCTGGCGGCAGAGACTATCGAGACGTTGTTGCCCGCCATCCGCGCTCTGCCCCATGTGCAGGCCATCTCCGCCCAGGATGGTCGGATCAAGATCGAGACGAAGGATACTCACCCGGCCCTGCAGGAGCTGATCGAACTGTGCATCTCGCGGGATGTCTCTATCCTCTCCCTGGAGGTGCTGGAACCCAACCTGGAGAGCGTTTTCCTGCATCTGACGGGCAAGCGCTTGCGTGATTAAGGGGTGTGATATGCTGAGGCAAATTCTGGCCCTGACCTGGAAAGACCTCAAGATATTCTTCAAAGATCCGGGAGCCGTCGCGGCGATCTTTCTGCAGCCCTTCATGTTTATCTTGATCATGAGTTATGCCTTGCGTGGGCTGTTCACGCCCGAAGAAGGCCAGATTAGACTCCTGGCCGTGAATCAGGACCGGGGAGCCCAGGCTACGGTTATCCTCCGGCAACTGGATGAGATGGACGCCTTTGAGGTAGAAACGAGCTGGGAGGGCCAGCCCCTGACCCGGGAGATGGCGGAGCAGCTCATTATCGAGGAAAAACGCAACCTGGCCCTGGTTTTCCCACCCGACTTCTCCCAGGTTCTGGAGCAAGACCCGGCCGCCGAGGAGCGCCGCACCACCAGGATATTGGTCATCGTGGACCCGACCACCTCCAGCCAGTTCATTGATCCGATCCTGGGGACTCTACAGGGCCTTATCGAGCGACGCACCTATACGGCGCTGATCCCGAAAGGGCTGGATTATCTCTTCGAGGAACTGGCACCCCAGACTCCCGTCGAGGAGCGGGAGGCGATCAAGGCCCAGGCTCAGGAATCCATGTCCGGTGGCCTTTTGGGTGGGGAGGGCGAGGGGCCTCTGATCGCGGTGGAACGGATAGCCCCGGCCGGGATGCGGGTGGAGCGGTACCCGGACACTTTCCAGCAGAACGTCCCTGGCTACACCATTTACGGCATTTTCTGGATCGTGAGCCTGCTGGCCAGCTCCGTCCTGCGAGAGAAGCGGGAAGGGACTTTCCGGCGGTTGCTGGTGGCTCCCATGAGCCGGGCGGTCATGCTGGCGGGGAAATTGGTTCCCTATTACATTATCAACCTGATCCAGTTGGCCATCATGCTGGGAGCCTCGAGTTTGTTGTTCGGGATGAGCCTGGGACATTCGCCGGTCGGGCTGGTGGCCGTGAGTCTGGCGGCAGCGGCCACGGCTACGGGGCTGGGGGTGCTGGTCGCAGCCCTGGCCCGCACCGAGGCCCAGATAGGTGGTCTCACTGTTCTCGTGCTGCTCACCCTTTCCGCTCTGGGAGGCTGCTTCGTCCCGCGTTTTGTCATGCCGGAATGGCTAAGGACCGTTGGTCTCGTGACGCCTCACGCCTGGGCGCTGGACGCCTATCAGGATTTGTTGGTGCGGGGGTATGGGCTGCAAGAGGTGCTGCCCAAGGTGGGTGTTCTGGCCGTCTTTGCGGGGGTCTTCTTTGGGGTCGGCGTGTGGCGGTTCCGCTTCGAGTGAGTAGTGGGCTACTGGGGCAAAGTGGCGGCGGATGCAGTGGTAGGTCGGGCCCGTGGCCCGACACGGATGCAGCGGGTAGCTGCCGATCTCGCGGAGTTCAATTCCGCGAGATCGAAGGGAGGTGATAAGATGCTAGGTTCAGACTCTCCGGAAACCGCATTTGCGGTAAGCGCCTTGCTTTTCCAGGTCGTCCTGATTATCCATTTCGCCCTGCGGACATGGCGCTTCGCCACTGCGCTGCGCTATGGACCTATTGTGTACGCGCTGGGTGTTCCCGCCGCGGGGGTAAGCATCCTGCTCCTGCTGGCCGGCAAACCCTGGTCCCTATGGCTCAGTGGTTTTCTTTATCTAATCTGGGCGTTTTACGGCTATGTCGTCGAGTACGTGAAGAAAATCGAGTGGCGCAATCCTGTGCGCTGGTCGGTTTTTGGCCCGTATGTGTTTCTCTATCTGGCGACGGTGATGTTCTACTGGTGGCCGCTGGCCCTTGTCCAGAAGCCGTTGTGGTATGTCTACGCGGCGCTGTTCATCATCAGCACCGTGCTGAACGCCGTATCCCATAAAGGGCCCGCCGAAGGGCAGGAACGGGATTAGCGTTAGCCGAATTCGCCCGAGCGGGGCCCACCACCGGAGATGTCGCGGTAAATAGGCGACTTGCCGCCGCCGATGTCGCGGTAGACGAGCGACTTTTTCCCCGCCGAAATATCGCGATAGGGTTGTTCGTACTCGCGCGTGGGCGGTCCGATGGTCGGGCGGGCCGTTTTGGTCTTAAGCCGCTTGAGGCGGAAGGTCTCCTCGCGCTCGCGTTCCTCCAGGGCGCTCTCGATGAAGGCTATCGTGTCCTCATAATCGGGGATGAAGATGTACTGCAAGGCATTGACCCGCCGTTGCGTCTTGCGCAATTCCCGGGCCACCCGCCACACGGACGTCGTCAACTCAGAAAGCTCAGGAATGCGGCTCAGCACCTCCCGAAAGGCAGCGCTGGCCTCGTCCAGCGTGGCCCTGGTGTCGCCCAAACTGTAGGGCATCGCCGGCGGCTCGCCGCGGGCCTCGATGACCGGGATGGGCACGCCCATCACCCCCCGATATTTGACCTGCACCTCGACCGTCTTGTTCACCGCCAGGGCTGCCCATTCCACGTGTTCCTGTCCCATGGTCAACTCGGCTTTTTCCAGGGCGCGATGAGCCGCCTCCAGCAGCTTCCACACCTGCTGTTGCAGCATTTCGGCCTCGTGAGCCACGTGAATCAGTTCCGTGGTCAGCACTTCCCGCTTCTTGTCCAGAATCTCGTAGCCTTCGCGAGCGAATTTCAGTTCCTGTTTCATGCGCAACAGGTTGCTGCGCGTGGGTGGCACGTTTATCCTGGTCATCTCACTTCCTGTAGTACTGCTGAATCTCGTCGGGGCTGACACGGGTCAGCTCCTCCGGCGGGAGGATGGAAAGCAGTCGCCAACCGATGTTCAGAGTCTCCTCGATGGTGCGGTTCTCCGTCGGTCCCTGGTTGACGAACTCCTGCTCAAAAGCGCGGCCAAACTCCAGATATTGCCGGTCCACCGTCGAGAGCTCCTCCTCGCCGATGACCGAGGCCAGGGCGCGCACATCCTGCACGTGGGCGTAAGAGGCGTAGAGCTGCGCCGAAAGGTGGCTGTGGTCGGCACGAGTACGCCCCTCGCCGATGCCGTCTTTCATTAACCGTGACAGGCTGGGCAGCACCGCGATGGGTGGATAGATGCCCTGATAGGCTAGGTCGCGGCTGAGCACGATCTGCCCCTCGGTGATGTAGCCGGTGAGGTCGGGCACGGGATGGGTGATGTCGTCGTTGGGCATGGTGAGGATGGGTAACTGAGTGATGGAGCCCTTGCTGGTTTTGATGCGTCCCGTGCGCTCGTAGATGGAGGCCAGGTCGCTGTAAAGATAGCCGGGATAGCCCTTGCGGCTGGGCACCTCACCACGGATGTTCGAAATCTGGCGCAGGGCCTCGCAGTAGTTGGTCATGTCGGTGAGGATGACCAGCACGTGCATTTGTCGCTCGAAGGCCAGGTACTCGGCCAGGGTGAGGGCCACGCGGGGTGTCACCAGCCGTTCCACCGGCGGATCGTCGGCCAGGTTGAGGAACATGGCCACGCGGGTCAGGGCCCCGCTTTCGGCGAAGGAATCGCGGAAGTAGGCCGCCACGTCGTGTTTGACGCCCATGGCAGCGAAGACGATGACGAACTCCGCCGCTTGAGTTGGAGTTTCCCCCACGGGCGCTCCCAAAGTGGCCTGGCGCACGATCTGAGCGGCCAGTTGGTCGTGGGGCAAGCCGCTGCCGGAGAAAATGGGCAGCTTCTGACCCATCACCAGGGTATTCATGCCGTCAATGGCCGAGATGCCCGTCTGGATGTAATCCCGAGGATAGACGCGCGCCGTAGGGTTGATGGGTTGCCCGTTGATGTCGGCGTAGTGATCGGCCAAGGGTTCCGGGCCGCCGTCAATGGGCGTGCCCATGCCGTCAAAGATACGTCCCAGCATCTCCTCGGTGACGGGGATGCGCAGCGGCTGGCCCAGAAAACGGACGCGTGTGTCGTCAATGGAGAGGCCGGTGGTGCCGGCAAAGACCTCCACCACGGCCACGTCCTCGCCCACCTCCAGCACTCGACCCCGCCGCACCCGTCCCCGCGAGTCGAAGACCTCTACCACCTCATCGTAGCCCACGCTGCCCGCTCCGTCCACCACCACAATAGGGCCTTCGACCCGGGCCACGCCGATGACTTCTTGCCCTCCTCGGTCTATAAACTCGCTCATCTGTATTCGGCCTCCAACTGGTCCATTTGCTCGTCCAGTTCTCTGCGGATGTCGTCCAGCTTCTCCAACTGGTCGTTGGCGACGAGAGTTTTCATGCGCATTAGCTTGTTCACCACCGGCAGATCGTGAATCATGACGATGAGCGCTCCCCGCTTGATGATGCGCTGTGCCCGCTGATGGAAGTGCAAGATCAGGTCCAGCATGCGAATTTGTTTTTGGACCGGCGAATAGGCGTCTACCTCGTCCAGGGCACTTTGCTGTAAGAAGCCCTCGCGCAACAAGCGAGCCGTCTCCAAAATCAGGCGCTGTTCATCGGGCAGGGCATCGGGGCCCACCAATTTGACGATTCGCTCCAGGCGGCTTTCTTCGGTCAGGATGGTCATCGCCTGGCCGCGCATGGTCTGCCAATCCCGCTCTACCTGTTCGCGCCACCAGTCGGCCATGTCGTCCACGTACTCGCTGTAGCTTTCCAGCCAGTTAACCGAGGGGAAGTGACGCGCCGAGGCCAGGGCCTTATCCAGGGCCCAGAAGCAGCGGATGAAGCGCTTGGTGTGCTGGGTGACCGGTTCGGAGAAGTCGCCGCCGGGCGGGGAGACGGCGCCGATGATGCTGACCGAACCCCTCTCGCCGTTTAGCGTCTCCACGTAACCGGCGCGCTCGTAGAACTCGGCCAGGCGGGCGGCCAGATAGGCCGGGTATCCTTCCTCGGCGGGCATCTCTTCCAGACGTCCGGAGATTTCGCGCAACGCCTCGGCCCAGCGCGAGGTGGAGTCGGCCATGAGGGCCACGTGATAGCCCATGTCCCGATAATACTCGGCGATGGTGATGCCGGTGTAGATGCTGGCCTCGCGGGCGGCTACCGGCATGTTGGAGGTGTTGGCGATGAGCACGGTGCGCTCCATTAACGGGCGGCCACTGCGCGGGTCCACCAGTTCCGGGAACTCTTGCAGGACCTCGGTCATCTCGTTGCCCCGCTCGCCGCAGCCGATGTACACCACCACCTGCGCATCGGCCCACTTGGCAATCTGGTGCTGGGCCACGGTCTTGCCCGCCCCAAAACCTCCAGGGATGGCCGCCGCGCCGCCCTTGGCCAGGGGGAAGAAGGTATCCAGCACTCGCTGGCCGGTGATCAGGGGCTCCGCCGGGGCCAGGCGACTGCGGTAAGGGCGCGGACGGCGTACGGGCCAGCGTTGTAACATGGTCAGCTCTTGCTCGCCGTTTTCCGTGCGCAGGCGGGCGATGGGTTCATCAATGGTGTATTCTCCCGCCGGAGCCACCCAGGTGAGCGTGCCCTCCAGGTCCGGGGGAACCAGCACCCGATGCTCCAGAGCCGGCGTCTCCGGGACAGTGCCCAAAATTGAGCCGCCGGTGACGTAATCGCCTGCTTTGACCCGAGGCGTGAACTGCCAGCGGTCTTTGCGGTACAGCGGCGTCAGGTGCACTCCCCGCCCGATGAAAGAGCCACTGCGCATCTCCAGCACGGGCAGGGGTCGCTGGATGCCATCGAAGATGCTGCGCAACAGGCCCGGTCCCAGCTCCACCGAGAGGGGCATGCCGGTGCCATACACCGGCGCTCCTGGGCGCATGCCCGAGGTCTCCTCGTACACCTGGATGGTGATAATGTCGCCTTCCAGGCCGATGACCTCTCCCACCAGGTGTTCATCGCCGACCTCGACTACCTCCAACATGCTCACCTGCCGCGAGCCGCGGGCACGCACCACCGGCCCGTTGATCCAGGTCACCGTACCTATTTGCCAGCTCATAGTGACTCTCCCCTCAAGATACGGTATACGGGAGCGCGCAGGGCGTCCTGTCGGCGGCTCAGCCGGGCCTCCAGCGTGTTGTCGTACTGTCGGCGCCCGTCCACCGTCTCCGCCATCACACCCGTGCCCTGTGCCAGCGGCTCTCCCAGTTGCAATTGCACTCCCAGCTCCTGCGAGAGCTCGGCTAGCAAGTCATCGGTCAGCAGCTCCTGAGTCTTCTCGTCGGCTCGAAGCAGTACCACATCAGTCCCCACATGGGCCACTGCCTCTCTTATCAACTGGCGCACGATCTGGTCGTAATCGGTCCACTGCCGCACGGAGGGCAGTCTTTCCCTCGCGGCTTCAAAGACCTTGTTCAGCAGCTTCTCGCGGCGTTCCAGTTGCAGCGTCCGGGCCTGTAGTTGAGCGGCAGCGATGGCCTGGCTGCGGATGTGCTCGGCCTCCTGGCGAGCATGTTTCAAAATCTCCTCGCGTTCGGCTGCGGCCTGTTTTTGAGCTTCTTGTTGTATAGCCTCGGCTTTGGCTTTGGCATCGGCCAGGATGCGTTCAGCTTCGGCGCGGGCCTCGCTCCACACGGCACGGGCGAGGGCTTTCATGCTTTCGTCCACTGATCTCATAACTTCCTATTCCAATCTCAGGCTAGTACTCGGTGCGAAACACGTAGCGGCGGGCGGTCCTTCGTCGGGGCTCAGGACAGGCCTCTGCCCGCTTATAAGGCCGACACCCTTCGTCTCCGCTCAGGGCACAGCAGCGGCCGGCCGCTACGTTGTGTACCAGAAACTACTATATTCTCACTCCAATAGCTCGCCTGATTACCTCGCTGAGAGAGGGGCGGTCAGGACGGGGTCCCTCCGGCCCCGGTATTTCGACGACGAGGGGCACGGTACTGCGCAATTTGAGTTGGTCCATCCGGGGCTGAATCAGGTCGGCCACATCCTCAGTTACCAACACGATGCCCACATCCTCGGCGGAGAGGGCCTCGTCGAGGGCCTGATTGACCTCTTCCGCAGTCCTGGCGACCTGGCCATGCACACCGACCAGGGAGAACCCCAATACGGTTTCCGGATGACCGATGACCAACATCTTCATCGCAACACCGCACCTACCGGCTCAAAATCATGAACGAGATGATCAACCCATAAATGGCGATACCTTCTGCCAAGCCGACGAAAATGAGGGCCCGGCCAAAGGACTCCGGTTTTTCGGCAATCGTGCCCACCGCCGCCGAGCCTGTGTTGCCCACGGCGATACCGGCGCCGATGGTGGCCAGACCGGTGGAGATAGCCGCGGCCAGCGAGGCATAGGGATCAACGGCGGCCTGTTGCTGCTCCGGTCCCGCGGCCAGCACGGTCGTGGGCGCGGCCAGCCAGATGAACACTATACCGATGGCCATCAAGAGCAGCACAACGTTGAAGCCCGTCAAGCCCAGCACCAGCCGTCGGGCAGCTTTCTCTGGTGCAGGATGACGCTGGCTGAGAGTCAAAATTATCATCGCCGGCACTATCGGCACCAGGCCAACCAAGACTGCAGTTATCACCATCATTGAACTCCTCCTTGTATGTATACCTCCCCACTGTTGCAAGTGGATTTCTTATAGGGGGCAGAGAAACGGGTCAACCGATTTACCTGATGTATCCGCTTAATCCGTTTAATCCGTTGACTCACTCGCCGGCCGTCGGCACCAGGCTGAGCGGTGTGTAGCGCCTGCCTCCGCCCGTGAAGAACTTGCTGAAGAACTCGTAGTATTCCAGACGCAGGGTCTGAATGCCCACGATTAACCCTTCGAAGCCCACGATGAAGAGATTACCCAGGGCCACCACGAGCCAGTAGCCCACACCTTTGGTCGGGCTGACCAACTCGGCCAGGATGAAGATAACGGCGCTCAATCCGCCATGGGCTACGGCGAAAGCTCCCACACGTACATACGAGAGACTGTTGCTCAGCAAACTGATCAGCGTCTCGAACAGCTCGAACAGAGCCTGCACAATGTAGGTACCCATACCCCCCTCGGTGAGAGGCCGATGTCCTTCGATCAGGCGGGTCAACGGTTCGGCAAGCATGACCGCCAGGCTGGCCAGAGCCACCAGCACCACTAGCACCGAAGGATTCAGGGGCAAGGGTCCCACAAAGGCCCGGGCCACCAATCCGATAAGCGACCAGTAAAGCAGCAGCCCGGCAATGCCGTTGTGGTCGAAGAGCAACCGACCCCAATCGCGCACCATCCAGGCGTTGATGATATTGGTCAGGAAACCCAGACTGAGCAGCACTATGCCCAGACCTACCGTGACCATCAGAATCTGCATGATGCTTTCCAGGGGACGGAGCCAGAGGGCGGGCAGTATATCTTCGAGGCCGAAGACACTGCCGTACAGAAAGCCGAAAACCGTCGAAACCAGGCCACAGATGAGGATGAGCAAGCCCATGTTCGCCAGACCCCGCAAGGCCCGCACCTGCCGACTGGCCAGCAGTCCGCCCAGCAACGCCAGCACCAGCCCGTGTCCCACATCGCCGAACATCGTGCCGAAGAGCAGGGGGAAGGTCAGCGTGATCAGAAAAGTGGGGTCTACCTCCTCGTAGCGGGGCCATCCGTAGTTAGTGACTAATTGCTGAAACGCGCCTAAAATGCCCGGATTATGCAGAGCTACCGGTACGTCCTGCCCTCCGTTGCGGCGTTTGGGTCTGCTGGTCTCGATGAGTATCTCCCCAGACACTTGATTAAGCCGCTGTACAAGGCTATCCAGGCGAGCGGTGGGCACCCAGCCGGCAATGACATAAGTGTAACGCAGGCGGCCAAAACGCGCTATGGCGTCTGTCAGCATGCGGCTGGCCCGCACGCGCCACAACAGCGTCTGCAACTGTCGCCGGCGCGCGTCGTGCAATTCCGTAATCACCCCTTTGCGCTCGGTGATGTGTTGCTGAATGCGTTCCATGTCCTCGCGGATGGCTGCAATAATCTGCGCCGGAGTACCCTGGTAAGCCTCAGGCAGGTTCAGCGGGTTAAGGTAGGCGCTGCGGGCGGCGCGCTCCAGGATGTCAGAATCGTGCTGTGTGCCCAGGAGCAGGACAACTGCCTGTTGGCTGTCCTTGCGCAGGGTCAACAGCACGAAGGGGATACGGGCCAGGCTGGTTTGCAGCCGCTCCATGTTGTCCACTGGCATGATACCCAGCATGGCGAAGATGTAGCGCAGGTTGCGGAAAGCGCTGATTCTCACCTCCACATCGGCGATGGGTTCCAATTGGCGAATATAGCGCTGGAGCTGTTCCAACTGCTTCTGCGCCCTGGCCAGTTCCTCGCTCAGATCGCGGGATTCCTGTTCCAGTCGTTCCACAGAAGGCCGCACTGTCTCGATTTCAATCATGGTGGTTTCGGCGGCCGGTAGCGGTTGCCCTTCGTCTACATCCAGAGCCTGCATAATGGCCAGGATGCGGCGCTCTAAAGCGGCATAAGTGGCTGACTGCCCGCGCCAATAATCAGCACCGCCCAACTCCGTCTCCGAACTGAGGTAACTGGCGTCCATTTGATGGAATACGCCCTCACCCGCCAATAACCTGGTGACGGGCAAAACGTCCCGTTCAGGGACTATCAACTCTATTTCGGTCATTTCTTGAGGGTAGAACATGGGCTCTCCAACGACCAATGACTAAACGACCAGACGACTAATAACCACACCCCATCAGCAGATGTGGTCTAAACTCCTCGACCGGAATGCGCAATGACTTGGCCTCAATCAGCACCGTCAGGTCCTGAATCTCCAACTCGTTCAACACCACATAGGCCAGGGGGATGCCCACGTGGAAAGGATAGCCGATAAAGGCCTCTCGACATCGCTCCACAATATGCTTCTGCAACCGTACCTCTAGCAGCGGTAACCCGCGCCGGGGCTCCTCCAGCAAGGATCGCACATCGGTCAGGTCGGGATACACACGGGCCAGCACCTGGGCTATGTCCGCTCCGGCGGCAATGGCGCGGATGTCCTCGTCCCGCACCTGATAGCCAAAAGGCACCGTGTAGTTGATAATCTCCTCCTCGGAAAGGTGGTGATACACCCGATAGCGGATGGCCCACATCAAGTTGTCCATGTCAATGAGCGAACCCACGATGTGCAACGCCTGCTCTCGATCGCGACCAGAGAGTTGGTTGATGTCTTTCCACAACTCGCGCCGATAATCCAGGTCCAGAGCCACTTCCAGGGGAAAGAGGCTCTGTTCGGCGGTGAATCGTTCCATAGCGTGAGCAAGGGTGTCATAGTAAGGAGTTCCGCGCAGCAGTTCCACCGCCGCGCCGACGCTTTCCGCCTCCACCATGGCCTGAGCCGGCAGGACGGTGATAGCACCCAGGGGAAAGAGGACGTAGCGCACCTGATCCCACGAAGCGCCGGTGACTATGCCGCGCAGTACCGCTTTGAGGTTGTCCACCTCGAAAAGCCGGTAGAGCTGAGTCAGCAGCGGCTGAGCGTGCTCTGGAACCAGGCGGATCACGGTGTTATAGGCGTTGGCCAGGTGCTGTTTGATCTGATAGACGGCACGGCGGGGAGTGAGGGCTTTTTCCTCGACCTCCAGCAGGTACGGGCCGTAGACGGTGTCCTTAAGAATGTTGATCAAACTGGCAAAGCTGGGGGCCTCGCACAAAGCTGCCCATACTTCCGCGGTGAGCATGGTGGAGTACATAGCCCGCACTCGCGCGTGCACTGCGGAGTACCCGGAGACGCCACCTTTCGGCATATGTGATCTACTCCTTGCCCACCACCCGGTCGAGCACGTAGCTTACTGCCCGGTCAAAATGGCTCATGGCCAGGGCTTCCATGCGCCTGGCCTCTTCTTCGGCCTGAGCCAGGATGCGCGCGCACTCCTCTTTGGCCTGAGCGTTGGCGATCAACTGGCGGGCTTCTGCCTGGGCTTCGGCCCGCGCCTTCTCGATGAGAGACTGGGCCTTCTTCTCGGCTTGCTGTGGCAACAAGGCAGCCTCGCGCACTGCCGCATCGTGGATGCCCTGGGCCTCTCGCTCAATCTTCAATACTTGCCGGACACGTTCCTCGTTCAATCTGCTCTCTCCCGTTTCAATAAGAACCGCCTGCCATAAACCCGGCAGGCCGTTCGCGACTCTCTCGCAGGTTCTCCAGGGCCAAGTCGGGTATCTCTTCAATCTTGCAGATGTCCTTGGCATCCGCGCAGCCGGTAACCCACGAGACGGCGTTTATTATACAACCATTGCAGAAAAGCGCAAGTCACTTTTAGGGGGCATCAACCTCCCACTGAAGAACTGCAGGTGCTTGACCAGGGGCTCGGCAAAGAAGGGGGCTGCAGTCAGTTCCTGGTGGAGGGCAAGATACTCCGTGACTACTCAGCCTATGCTCCAAGTCCCCGTCCCGGGGACGTTCCATGCGGCAAGATGCTGTCTTTTGCGCGGTTTTCTCAGCCGAGACGCCCCCGGGACGGGGACTACGAGACTGGGGAGGACAGTGCGCCTGCTAGCCTGAGTAGTAACGATACTCCTTCCCCAGGCTGTGGCTCAACTGAGTGAGCCGACAAATGGCAGCCAGGGATTTGCCCTCGGTGTGCAGCCATAACTGCAAGGAAACAGCTTGAGGGTGTGGTCGGTCCGTCGGGCAACCTCAGTGGGAGGCCGCTCAACAGACGCGGCGGGGCTATGCCTCATCCTACGCAGTCCAGCCCCGAAGCATATCCTGAGCCCGTCGAAGGGGGCACCCTCTCAGCGCGGGGACTTCAGCACCGCGCGGCTTGGGGCTAACTGCACAGCTTGAAATAGTTATCGCTTCTTCTGAGGGGCCCTTTACCCTCCCGCAGGTGCAGAGTCTGTGGGAGGGTGTCCTCCGATCCACTGGGTGTACAGGGGATGCAGGTCCTGGCCGGAGACTTCCTCGGCGAGGGCCAAGAAATCGGCGCCGGTGGCCGTGCGATAACGATATGCGCGCAGGTAGCGGCGCAGAATCTCCATGTACATCTCCTCTCCCACCTGCTGGCGCAGCGCGTGAAAGAAGAGCGCGGCCTTGGCGTAGACCATGGCCTCGTAGTTGCGATCAAAGGCGCTGGCCGGCTGTCCCACCACCGTGTCCCAGCCCTGTTCGCGAGCGTAGATATAAGCCGCGCGCCAGCGGGTTTGGACCAACTCATCGGCGCGGGCCTGGCCGTAGAGCAAACGATAGTACTCGTAGGTGGAGTACTCGGTCAGACCCTCGTCCAGCCACGGCTCGCGGATGGGGTCACTGCCCACCTGAGCATACCACCACTGATGCCCCACCTCGTGCACCACGCGAAACTCCAACTCGTTTATCCACTGGTCGTACAGCTCCAGGCCCAGCAAGGTGAGGCCGGGGTATTCCATGCCCCGGTAACCCAGTGGCGCGGCCACAATGCTGAAATCACGGTAGGGGTACGGGCCGAAGAGATCGCTGTAAAGGCGCAAGGCGGCGGCTCCGTAGCGCAGGGCGGCGCGTCCCGCCTCCTCGTGTTCGGGCAGGTAATAGGATGTGACCGTGGTCTCGCCCACTGGGGTGCTGGCACTGACGAAATCGGTGCTGAGCAACAGGGCAAACTCCCGCCGCGGTCCGCCGATCAGGTGCCAGGTGTGGGTGCTGTCCTCGTTGGCGGTCTGCTCTGCGGTAATACCGCTTCCGGCGACGATAACCCCCGCGGGGACGGTGACCTCCACGGTGTACAGGGCCACGTCGGAGAAGACGGCGTCGGCGTGCGATGGAGCGGCATCGGTGCGCCAGCCGGACTCGTCGCGAGCGGCCAGCAGGGGATAGCAATCGGGCAGGCTGAGGATGCCCTGGCCCGCGCCGAAGACGGTGTCCTCGTGCACCGGCTGCACTTCAAGGGCGAATTCCAGCTCGATTTCGAGCTCATGGTCGGGTCGTAGCGGGGTGGTCAGGGGGATGCGCAGGGCGGTCTCCCCGGCCTCGCTAATGGCGATCGCCGGTTCAGCGCCGATTCGCACGGCGGTGACCGTCAGCCGACCGCCGTAGTGGGGCAGGTTGGGGTACAGGCGGAAAACGATGTCCTCCAGAGGAGCATTGGTCACATTGGTGTAGTGCACCGTCTCCTGCCCGTTGATCAGCAGCCGATCGAGGTGGACGGTGAGGGTGATGTCGTAGCGGGGCTGGTCGGCCAGAAGCTCTAAATCGTCCTGGGCTGAGGAGATCAGTGCGGGACGGTAAGGGGCCAGCGGTTCCGGTGCAGGGCGGCAGGCGGGCAGCACTGCGCCCAGGATGAGCAGCAGGGCCAGTCCCCAAGTCAGGGTGAACCGTCGCATGACCGTGAGCTCCCATCGCCAGGTAAGAGCGAGGCACGCCTCGCCCCATGTGCATCTCCCGTTCTGGCGGAGTACAACTCCGTGAGAACGAAGACCCACTACTGCAATTCGTAGACCCAGAAAATGGCTACCTCATCCCGCTCCAGGTCCTCGTTGGTGTAGTAGTGATCGTTTATCCCACACAGGTGGAAGCCCATGGCCCGGTAGAAACGGCAGGCGTGGATGTTGTTGCTCTGCGTCTCCAAAATCAGCGCCCGCAAGCCCAATTTACGCCCCCACTCGACGGCGCGGTGGACGAACTGGCGACCTAATCCCTGCCGCCGATAAGCGCGGTCCACAATCAGATTCCAAATCCAGCCGGTGTTATTCCACTGCTGCCGCTCCACTTCCAGCAGACCAACCAGTCGCCCCCGATCCTCGGCGACCAGTTGCAGGGCCTCCTGCGGACCGGCGGCCCACAGTTGTCGGCTGCGCGCCAGGTCCTCTGTGCTCAAATCGTAAGCGCGGCCCTTAGCAAAAGGGACTTCCAGAGCGCGCTCCACCAGTCGCCAACCGACCTCCAGCCCCGCGCCGGTTTTCTCGACGATGAGGATGGACTCCGAGCTGAAGGTAGAGTCTATCTGCGCCAGGCGTTCCACATCGGCCGGGACCAGGGCTCTAATGCGCATAGCCTCAGGCTCCCATTAACTTCTGGCAACCCAGGTCCAAAAACGAACGCTCCTGGGGGACGTGGAGGGGTCATAGAGGCTCAGGTCGTAGTTGTTGACACTGATTTTACGCCTGCCGTGCATGACGCAGGCCTGTACCCGCCAGCGTGCCCCCTCGGGCAACGTCCACACCACGTGCCCAACGACCTGCGCGGAGTTGGGTGGCACGTCCACGTCCCTTGCCCAACGCCGGCTCACCCCACTTTGATCGTGCAACTCAACCTCGATGCGGCAATCGAGCAGCGGGTCTGGCAGGTCGTTGATCAGCCATACCTCGGCGGAGAAGTTCTCGCCCGCCTGGTACTGGCGCGGGGGATAAGCCAGGCTGACCAACACCGGATTGTAGATCTGTTTGACCACCTCGTAAGCCAGCTTGGGCCGCCGATAGTAGTCTACCAGGCTCCAGGAGATGGCGGGCCAGGGCTCGTTGAACTGCCAGACCAGCGCGCCGGAACAGCGGAATTTACGCCGCCGGTAATGCTCGATGGCCACCTTCAGCCCCCAGGCCTGCGCGCGCTGGCTGGCGGCGACAAAGCCCTCCAAATCATCGGCAGGACCGAAGACAGCGGCATAGCGAAGCAATTTGTCCATGTCAGCGTGGTGATAAGCCCAGGCCTCACCCGGAGGCCACAGTTGCCGGGGCGGGATGAACTCCCGCAGCGATTCCCCCCCAGGCGGGGCTTGCAGGCCAAACTCGCTGGCGAAGAGAGCCTGATCGCGTTCATACTCGCTGAGGGGAGCCTGTCCATGCCACACGGTCCAGAAGTGGCTATCACCGGCGCTGGGCGAAACGGGATGGAACGGACGGGTGCCATCGGTCTCGGTTACGACGCGGGCCAACGTATCCAGCAGGGGGCGATGTCGCCGCGGAGCGAACTCATTCCCCCCGCACCAAAAGACCACACTGGGATGGTTACGCAGCGTCTCGACAATGGCCCGCGATTCCGCTGCCGCCAGGCGTAAGAAATCCTCCGTGGCGGGATACTGGCTCGCAAACGCGCAGGCAAAGGGGAATTCCTGCCAGACCAGGATGCCCAGCTCATCGCACAAATCGTAGAAAGCGCGCTTCTCCCGCAGACCGCCGCCCCACACGCGCAGCATGTTCATGTTGGCCTGGCGGACCAGGTGCAACAGCTCGCGGTAGTCGTCCACGGTGGCCCGGCCGGGCAAACTGTCCACCGGCACCCAGTTAGCCCCACGGATGAACACCTCTCGCCCGTTGATGGTGAAAGTCCACGGTGCGGCGTCCGGCGGGGCCTCGGGGTTGGGGCTCATGGTCACCGTGCGCAACCCCACCCGCTCGCTGATGCTATCCGAAACCCGACCACTCACGTGTACCTCTGCGGTCAGCGAGTACAGGTCGGGGCGACCCTGGTCCCAGGGCCACCACAGTCGGGGATAGGGCACCTTGATGGTGAAATCCATCCGCTGTACGCCGGGGGACAGATGCACAGCATGGCGATCGGTGCGCGGCTGGCGCTTGAAAGTGAGGCCCTCCAAAGTGAACAGCACCTCAGCAGGGGTTTCTGTAGCTGCGTCCAGGGTCAGGGAGACATGGAGCTCCACTTTTCTGTCGGCGCGGAACACGGGGCGGACGAACATCGCGCGGATGAAGACCGGACCGCTGACGATGACCTCGGCATCGTCCCAGATGCCCATGGTGCGCATGACGGGGGCGAAATCCCAGCCGAAGCTCATCGGGCATTTGACCATGTGCAGTCGCTCCGGGTGCCGCATCACCGGCGCGAAGAAGCGCTGATCAAACCACAGTCGCCACCGCTCCCCCAGGGGGGGACGGGGCGCGCGCAGCGCATCCGAGCCGAGAATACGTACATCCAGGTGGTTCTGCGCCTGGAGCAGAGAGGTGACCTCGTAGATTTGTGGGGAGAACATCCCCTCGTGCTGGCCCAACAGATGCCCGTTGAGATAGACCCACGAGATGTAGTCCACGCCGTGCAGCACCAGATGCGCGCGTTCGTCGGGGGCCAGTTCCAGGGGGAAGTCTTTAAGGTACCACCAGTTGCGAGCATCCACCCACTGGCTATCCTGATTGCGCAGACCGTAGAAGGGATCATCTATGACGCCGGCCCGCAGCAAATCGAGCCGCACGTTGCCGGGGACGGTCGCTTGATGCCACTGGCCGATAGCCCCAATCTCACGGGGGTCCGCCTGGCGGGGATTGTCGCCCAGAGGCACGCCGCCCAGCTTCCAATCGTCGCCGTTGAGAGAGATGACTCTTCGACTCAATTCCTCCACCTATCTTCCTTGAAAGTGGTTGCTCTCGTTTCTCATCCCATCATCCCACCGCCGCCCTTATCTCGGTAGCAGCGGGCGGGCAAAACCTGAAACTAATCCAGTCAGGACTCCTCCGCCTCCTGCGCCTCGTACTCCTCGGCGGTGACGAACTGTCCGCCCTCAATTGCCTGCTCCACAACGTGCCGGCGGGCGTCCAGGGTCAGTGTGACTTCGATGGGCTGATAGCAACGTCGGCTGCCGACGAGAGTCTTGCGCACCAGATAGCCCGTCGGCCGGCCGCGGTCATCGTAAGCAGCGGCGCTGGCCTCGCTGGTCAGATTAACCCGGTTGCGGATGATTTCCCCGCAACGGTCGCAACGCACGTACAGCCAGAGCACGTTATAATCTTCTATCCGAGGCGGCAAAATAAGTGCTGCTAACTTCTGCCAGAAACCCATTCTCTCCTCCTGTGCTGTCCCGCAGAGCACAACTCCGCGAGAACAGCGGCGCAAGGGGCTACGAGCCCGACTTACAGATACGGGACGATGAAAACAAAAGGACAGATGAACGCCAGGGCAACCAGTCCCAGATAAGGCAAGGCAAAAGCCGCCAGGCGGAAGCGCGTATCCAAAAACGACTGCCCTGCCAACAGCGCTGCCATCCCGCCCGTCAGCGCCACCAGGGTCTTGCTCAAGCGACCGGAGAGCAGCCCACCCATGATGGCCGCCACGCACCCAATCAACAAGACCACCGCCAACCAGCGAGCGTTTTCTTTCCGCAGGGCCTCCCACCACCCCAGGGCGAAAAACAGGGCGATGGGTATCAGCGCCGGGAACCAATACCGCCCCTGATGTTGGACGAAAGTGACATTGTACCAGAGCCACGAGGCTCCGGGCAGTACCAGCCATATCACCAGCAACCCCGCCGCCCGCTGACGTCCTTTATCCTCAAGCAAAGGGCGCTCGCGCCAAATCCGCCGCAGATAAAGGACAAACCCGACGCCCACCAGGCCGCAGAACAGCGCCAGGGTCAGGTAGATGCGTTGATCAATGGGCACCGCCATCCATCCAAACTGGGCCCAGAAGCTCTGAAAAGTGGTGATCAGTCCCCAGCGCAGCACATTACCCGGCCCGTATAGAGCGATCCATTCCGCCGTGCGCGGCTGACCGGTGACGACCGCCGCGTGTCGCCCCCAGCCAAACACATCGAGGCCGCCGTAGACCATCACGTTGCGCACCATCCAGGGCAAGGCGAGCAACAGGGCAGGGAGCAACAGGCTGACCACCGCCCGCACATCCCTCCACTTCCGCCGCAGAAGAAGAGCGATGATGGCCAGCGGCACACTGATCAGGGTCGAGGCCTTGGTAAGCAATCCCAGCCCCATCAGCACACTTATCAGAACCAATTTCCGCCATTCTCCTGGATTTACCCTGTTCTCCTGATTCTCCTCCATGACCCAGCTCACCAGGCCCCACATCACCCCGGCTAAGAGGAGATCGGCCAGGGCATCGTTGTTCACGGCGGCGTTCATGGCCAGGTGCTGAGGGATAAAAGCTACCAGGGACACCACCCCCAGGGCCAACGATTCCCGGCGTGGGAACAGACGGCGGGCCAGGCCATAGGCGACGATCAACAGCCCCGCACCGCAAGCCACCGAGAACAAGCGCAGGGGGATCAGTGCTCCTCCGAACAGGAGATAAAAGGGCACGAGCAACAGGTAATAGAGAGGCGGATGCCAAAAGGCGAAGCGCAGGGGTTCAATGGACATCTCAGGGGGGAATTTGGCCGCTTTTATCTCCTCCAGGTACGCGGCGGGATAATCGCCGGGTTGCATCACGGGCAAGCGGCGCTCCTCGACCAGATAGCGCACGTAGTTGTAATGGGTGGGCTCGTCGGGGGCCTGCCAGGGCGGGGTATAAACGGCGTACAGGACACCCAGCACGCAGTAAACGACAATGATGGCGCTCAACAACCATATTCCAGGGCGACGCAACCGTTCAGTCATAAGTCACCTCCGCCCGTTATTGTACACAACTCCCCAGAAAAAGCAACCCCCGCCAGAGATTCTCTGGCGGGGGAGCATGTCTTCAGGCTATTCGCCGGCCAGTCTTTGCATCCGCTCAATCTCCTCCTCAACAATGCTCTCGTCCAATTTCCTGAAGAGGGGTTTGGGCCTGTGCAGGACCTGCCCCGGGGGCAATTGGCTGGGAGCCCACTGGCCGGTGAGTTCGCTGGTATCGTAGCGGAGGACCACATGCTTCTTGTGCTCCTCCTCGATGGTATCCACATACAAGCGCCCGATGATGCTGCCCTCATAACCCAGGTATTCGTGTAAGCGCTGGCAGGTGAAGGGCAAGAAGGGGGTAAACAGCGTTTTCAGCGAATCAATGACGCGCAGGATGACGTACACCGTTGTCGCCGCTCGCGCCCAGTCTTCTTTTATCTGGAACCAGGGAGCTTTCTCGTCCAGATAGCGGTTGGCGGCGTGGGCTACGGACATCACCTCTGTCACGGCAGCTTTGAACTTGCACCCCTCCAACAAATCGCCTACCACCTGGAAAGCGTCCTCCACCTGGGCCAGCAGGGCCTGGTCCGCCTCATCCAACTCGCCCGGCTCCGGCACTCGCTTGTCGAAGTTCTTGTAGGCGAAAGTGAGCATACGATTGGCCAGGTTGCCCCACGTGGCCACCAGTTCATCGTTGTTACGGCGCAGAAACTCCTCCCAGGTGAAGTTGACATCGCTCCGCTCAGGCCCGTTGACGGCCAACATGTAGCGCAGAGGATCGGGATCGTAGCGGGTGAGGAAATCCAGAGCCTCGATGAACCAGCGCCGACTCTTAGAGAGCTTACGGCCCTCCACGTTGAGATACTCGTTGGCCGGCACATCGTAGGGCAGATTCAGGCCGCCGTAACCGATGAGCATGCCCGGCCAGATCATGGTGTGGAAGGGTATATTGTCCTTGCCGATGAAGTAGTAACTGCGCGCATCGGGGTCCTGCCACCACTTGCGCCAGGCCTCCGGGTCACCGGTGATTTTGGCCCACTCCTTGGTAGCGGCCAGATAGCCGATCACCGCATCGAACCAGACGTAAATGCGCTTCTCCTCATAGCCCTCCACCGGCACGGGAATGCCCCATTTGATGTCGCGGGTGATGGGTCTGCCGCGCAGTTCGCCGCTCTCCAGCACTCTGAGGGTGAAGTTCAGCACGTTGGGACGCCAGTGCTCTTTGTCCTCGCGCATCCAATCCAATAGCGGCTGGTTGAGCTTGCCCAAATCGAGGAAGAAATGCTCAGTCTCCCGCACCTGGGGGGTATGGCCGCAAAAGGCGCAGCGCGGCTCGATGAGCTGGGTAGCGTCAATGGTGCGCTGGCAGGTATCGCACTGGTCACCGCGCGCTCCCGAAGCGCCGCAGTGAGGGCATATTCCCTCCACGTAGCGATCGGGCAACCAGCGGTCGCAATTCGGACAATAGAGGGCCAGCATCGTATCGCGGTAGATGTAGCCGTTCTCCAACAGGCGCAAGAACATGTCTTGGGTGACGGCCCAGTGGTTCTCCGTGTCGGTCTCAGTAAACAGGTCGAAGCTGAGCCCTAGTTGTCGAAATGCTTCCACATTCTCAGGATGGTAGCGGTCTACCACCTCCCGGGGCGTGATGCCTTCCTGTTCGGCGCGGATAGTGATGGGCGTGCCGTGGGTATCGGAACCAGAGACCATCAGCACGTCGCGTCCGCGCAAACGCTGATAACGAGCGAAAATATCCGAGGGCAAATAGGCCCCGGCAATATGTCCCAGATGTACCCGGCCATTGGCATAGGGCCAGGCCACAGCAACCAATATTTTCTCAGCCATGGGATACTCCTCCTCTTCTCCGCCTTCACCAAAAGGGAGACTCAGTGACCTACAATTTGTAGCGGCGGACGGCCCTGTCTGCCCGGAAAAGCGGCCACCCTTCGTCTCCGCCCCTCGACTTCGCTCGGGACGGCTCAGGACATGGCAGCGGGCTGCCGCTACGGATTATCGTGATCTACTGAGATTACGAGACGGCCAGGCTATAAGCTGGCTATCTTATTCGTCACGGCGTATGGGTTATCCAATCAAAGTGGGGGAAATGCGAAAACGACGGTCCGGGAATGGCAGGTCAAATTAGCACGGGGCAAAGCCCCGCATATTGCCCGTGACCGCCGATGCCTGGCGGCATTGGGAGGACCAGATATGAGTTCCGGTAGACAACTGGGGGAACGACTTCAAGGGTGCCTCCTCCTGGCGCAATCTGGGTTTAGTATACCACAATTCAGGGGAAATGAAAAATCCATTCGTTTCTCATTCACTGGGTAGCGCCCCACTTAACCGTGGACGATTCAATCTCGCCACAGAAACACACGGATTTTCACAGAAAGTTTAATTTCCTGTGCGGTTCTGTGGCCGAAAAAGCACCTCACGATGTTACTACTCAGGCTAGCAGGCGCACTGTCCTCCCCAGGCTCGTAGCCCCCGTCCCGGGGGCGTCTCGGCTGAGAAAACCGCGCAAAAGACAGCATCTTGCCGCA
>JACIWR010000119.1 GCA_014360845.1 Anaerolineae bacterium | reverse complement strand
TCCCCAGCCGAGCAACCCGCCCTACGATGAACTGTGGGACAGGCTTCCAGCCTGTCCACGCCACCTGCCGCCCGGAACGGCGGGTAAGGCGCTCTTCCCCTCACAACCGCACCGCCTGTTTCACGGCGGTGCGTCCCCAGCCGAGCAACCCGCCCTACGATGAACTGTGGGACAGGCTTCCAGCCTGTCCACGCCACCTGCCGCCTGGAACGGCGGGTAAGGCGCTCTTCCCCTCACAACCGGCACCGCCTGTTTCACGGCGGTGCGTCCCCAGCCGAGCAACCCGCCCTACGATGAACGGTGTGTCGGGCTACATGCCTGTCCACGCCACCTGCCGCCTGGAACGGCGGGTAAGGCGCTCTTCCCCCCACAACCGGCACCGCCTGTTTCACGGCGGTGCAACCCAACCCGCCCTACGGCGCTACGTCCAACGGCTGCAAGAGCAGCCGATCGGCCACTGCTTCTCCATCCGAAGCCAGCACCGGCAGTCGAGCCAGCGTGCTCCGCTCATACCAGCCCAGCTCCAGATAGTGAGTCCCCGCTGTGGCCTCCGGAGCCACGGCGAAACGATGCACCTGGACGACGATGTCGCCTGCCTGCCAGGTGGTAGACGGCACATGTAGCACATCCAGACCGCCGCGCTCCTGGCTCTGCGCGTCCAGAAGGTGCACAAAGAGGACCAAATCCTGCGCAAAAGTGCCCCCTGCTCGCCAGTAGGTGACCAGTTCCACCGTCTCACCGGGGGCGAGGCTGGTGTGGTTCAGCCGGTAAGCCAGGAGCGAGACCTGGTCGTTGAAATTCACCGGCAGGACTAACTCCTGGCGCACGCCGGGGGACGGTTCGGGGGCGAAGCTCACCTCCCCGCTGATCCACACAGGAGAGCGCCCCGCCAGGGATGTAATGCGCTCTGCGAGCTGCTCCCGTCCCGCCCAGCGGTAGATGCGGAACCAGGGATTGAGGTCAGTGGGGCACAGTTCTCGCTCGCTGACCAGGATGCTGGGCTCCAAATCCGCCAGCAACGCCCTGTCCAGGTCCGCCCTGGCCGAGAAAACGTAGTGCACCTCTTCCCCATTGGCGGGAAACAACAATCCCCCCCGACCATCACACCAGCGCACGTCCAAATCCTTCCGGCGCAGGACGGTCTCGAAAATGTAGGGATCGTGCCAGAAGGTGGGATATTCCGTGGATACCACCACCGTACCCGTGACAGGCAGGGTGTCCAGGTCACGAGCGACCTGGCGCAGGTTCGCGTGGTACACTTCGCGCACATCGGGCTCGTTAGCCCAGACCAGGAAGTAGTCCCGGAAAGTGCGCCAGCCCGTGCCCACAAGCAGAAGCATCAAAGCCAGACTCGCCAACCAACGCCATAAGCCCCTGCGCGCCCAAAGCCATTCCCCCAAGGCGATTAAGCTCAGACTGACCAGCAGATAAGCCGCTGGCTGGGCGGCCATCAGGTGCAGAGTATTATGTTCCGCACCGGTGATTAAGCCGGGCGTCATCCCCACCCCAAGCCAGCCGATCAGCAAGGCGTAGCGCGGATCGCGCCAGCGCCCCAGGGCCAGGATCACTCCCCCGTAGAAAAACAATGAGCTCAGCGGGTCGAAAATGGGGCGGCCGGGCAGGTTATAGCGCCATTGCGGGTCTCCCCAGAAAGAAAACACTCCCAGTCCGGAGATGATGTTGTGCACCAGGGGGCGCGGATTGCCCCTTGTCAATTCTCGCAAGGCGGTGCTTAGCTCGCCGATGCGGCCTTCCACACCGGGGTGAGCGCGGAGGTAGGCGAAGAGGGGAACGGCGATGATGAGCATGAGCACGAAGAACATCGCCACCACACCCCATCGGTCCGATAGTCTTTCTCGATGGAAGATGAGCAGGTAGAGGGTCAGGGCCAAGAAGAAGAGCGGCATTGCCCGACTGGCCATGTAGGTATAGAAGCTGCCCCCCGCCAGCACACCTCCTCCCGCCAACCAGACCCAGGTCTTGCTCCGGGAACGGGCCTGTATGCCGCGCCAGAAACAGTAAATCGCCGGCACCAGGAGCAAGGGCAGAGTCACCGAGCGCAGTCCCTGGCGGCTGACGGATACCGGCCAGAACGAGATCGCCAGTCCCGCGGCCGTGGCTATCGCCGTCGGCACACCGAACATGCGTCGGGCCAGGGCATAGCTGGCTAAAAGGACTCCCAGCCCACAGAGCGCGCTGGTCACGCGCAGTGTGATTTCGTTGACCCCGCCGCTCAGAGCTGAGATGCCGGCTACCAGATAGCAATAAAGCGGCTCGTGTCCGTAGTTAGTAGCAAAGTACAGAGGACGCACTCCCCGGAGCACGCCAGCCGCGTCGTGACCGTTCGCCGCTTCGTCATGAGTCAGGCCGGGTGGCACATCGCCTAGCCGGTACACGCGAAAGAAGGTGGCCACCAGCAAGATGGCCAACAAGACAACGATTTCCAGTCGGCGGTCGAGACCCCCAGCGCTCGGTATCACCTCACCCATCGCAGTCGCTTTCCCCCAAAATAACGGCCCTAATATACCTTAAATTCTCTTGTTTGGCAAACCTTCACAATCGGGTGGTATTTCAGTTCCGGGGTGAATAGGGATTGTCCCCAGAGCGCGGCGAGCCCCGCCGAAGGGCCGCCGCCACGTTGGGGCAAGTAAGGGCGTAAACTCGCCCCAAGACTGACGCACACCCTCTGCTCATAATCCTGTGGACAAAATCGCCATCCTCGGTTATAATATGGGTGAAGATTTCACATCGTAGCCGCAACGTGCGGAGGTGTAACATGGATATGATCGGCAGAACTGTAGGACAATACCGCATCGTCGAAAAATTGGGCCAAGGGGGCATGGCCGAGGTCTTCAAGGCGTACCAGCCCGCGCTAGACCGCTACGTGGCGATCAAAATCCTCCATCCCGTGGTCGCCACAGATACGCAGTTCCTGGCTCGTTTCCAGCACGAGGCGCGGGCTGTGGCTAAACTGCGACACAGCCACATCGTCCAGGTTTACGACTTCGGCAGTGAGGACAACACTTACTACATGGTCATGGAGTTCATAGATGGCCAGACCCTCAAGGCCCGATTGCGCGACCTGAGAGAGGCCGGTCAGACCATGTCCTTGGAGGAAGCACAAGGCATCATCCAGGCTGTCGCCGAAGCATTGGAATACGCCCACAAGCGGGGCATGGTTCACCGGGATGTGAAACCGGCCAATATCCTCCTCACCTCCGAGGGCGAAGCGGTTCTTTCCGATTTTGGCATTGCCCGCATGGTGGAGGGCACCCGCTTCACCATGACCGGGGTGGTGGGCACGCCGGACTACATGTCACCGGAGCAGGGCCAGGGGCTGGAAATTGACCATCGCAGCGACATCTACTCCCTGGGCGTGGTATTGTACGAGATGCTCACTGGCCAGACCCCCTTCAAGGCCGACACTCCCCTGGCCGTAATCTTCAAGCACGTGCAGGATCCGTTACCCCTGCCGCGCTCCATCAACCCCGAAATCCCAGAGCCGGTGGAACGGGTCATCCTCAAAGCTCTGGCCAAACGACCCGAGGACCGTTTCCAGAGCACCATGGAGATGGCCAAGGCGCTGAGTGACGCCTGCGCCGGGCGAAGTACCATAGAAGCACCGGCCCTCGAAATGCCCACCGTGATTGAAGAAGGCGTGGTCACCGGGGGAGAGACCATCATCGGTGCTCCGACGGAAGCCGGGGCCACAATGCGCGCTCCGGCAGCGATGGCTCCCGTCGCCGCTCCCACCGCGCGCCGGGCTCCCCCGTGGGCTATCGCCGGTATTGTCGGCGGTGTACTGCTGGTGTTGGCCATCGGCGCTTTGCTGACCCTGGCCGTCCTGCCCGCTCTGCGGTCCACCAGTCCCACCCCCACACCCCAGCTAGCAACCCTCGTGGTCAAAGACCTCATTAACGAAGAAGAGGTGCAGGCTCGCTCCCAAGTCGAGGACGCCTGGGGCGTGGCCGCGACCGGCATGGTCATCCATCCCGGCGGACAGGTGCGTACCGGTGATGATGCCACAGCTCTGCTGGAGATAGACGGTTGCAAAGTACGCGTGGGTCCCAACAGCACCCTGACCGTAAAACAAGCGGAGGAAAGCACTAACCAGGCCAGCCTGCTCCTGGAAATCGGGCGCGTCTGGATACAAGAGACCACGGGCGAAGCTGAAGCCGAGACTCCGCCCCTGTACGTGGAGACGAACTCGGGCGCGAAAGTGTGGGGCGACCAGCGCCTTAGCGTGAGCGTGGCCGACGACGGTTCAATCCTGGTCTCCGTGGATGAGGGAACCGGCCACGTGCTCACAGGCGATCAAGAGCTGGAAGTGCCCGCCGACCAACAAATCCAACTCATCCCCGGTCAACCACCTAAAGGCCCTCAACCCATGTCCGACGACGAAAAAGAGGAGTGGGAAGCCAACGCAGCCGGCGCTGACCTGGTGTGGGCGACGCGCACCCCCACGCCGACCGCCTCTCCCACCCCCACCAACACGGCTACACCGACGAACACTCCCACGCCGACCGACACACCTACCGCCACCCCGACGCCGACCAACACGCCGCTGCCTACACCCACGCCAACCAACACCCGCATCCCACCGACCAGAACGCCAACCCCAACGGCGACTAACACTCCTAAGCCCAAACCCACCTACGAGCCGCTCACCATTCAGTATTGGGAGTTCGTGGAAGAGCCCAAAAAATCCGACTACTATAAAGGCGAGTGGATAGCTACCATCCACATCCGGGTGACTGGCGGGGATGGCAATTACACCACCACCTGGAACGAGGGCACAACCCAGGGCACAGTGTTCCAGATACACGCTCGCTGCGGAGCCCGCTACCACAACCTGATGGTGACCGTGACCTCCGGCGACGGTCAGGTGACCAACAACGGCGCTGGCTGGACCATACCCGGCAAAGAATGGCCCAACCCGCCAACCTGCGATTGAGTCCCCAGGGCATTACGATTCGCAGCGGCGGACGGCTCTGTCCATCATTGCCGCCATGGCTCATTCGCAATTCACAGAACTCATCTGACTCTGGCGAAAATCTCTTTCCTGTTTTCCGGCGGGTCCCAGGCCCGCCGGAAGTTACACAAGCGAGGTAGTGCCATGCAATGCATCAATTGTGGAGCCGAAGTACCACCGGGTAAGCAGTTCTGCATCGTTTGCGGCGCGCGCCAACCGACTCCGACACCGCCCGCCGGGCAACAACCGGTCTCCGCGCCTCCTCCAGCAGTGGACTACACCCCCACCGCCGCACCGACCAGAAAAATACCCTGGTTCCTGGTAGCCGTACTCGGCGGGCTGGGACTGCTGGTCCTGATCGCCATCTGCCTGGCCGCAGCGGTTTTCCTCAAAAGACCGACCGGGCCGGCAGTGGAGACCGCCTCCCCCCGCTTGCTAGACCGTCCGGCGACCATCACAGAAATCATCAACCAGGTGGAAGCCCATCCCAAACCCGAAGACGCCTGGACAACAGCCGCGGTGAACATGCTTTTATACAACGGCGGCCAGGTGCGCACCTTCACCGACTCCTCGGCGCGCATTGCCCTGGAAGACGGTGTGGTGCGCGTAGCGGCCAACAGCGTGTTCACCGTGAAGCAATACCAGAAACAAGGCGATAATCGCCTGGTCCGCTTCTTCTTGGACATAGGCCGGGTATGGATACATCTGGATGAACCGGTCATTGAACCCTCCGTCTTCGAGATCGAGACGCCGACCGGGGTTGCCGCTGTGCGCGACACTCGTTATAGCGTGCAGGTAGCTGCCGACGGCACTATGCTCGTCTCGGTGGACCAGGGCAAGGCTGTGGTCCGCGCTCAGGGCGCGGAGGTCATCGTCCGCGCCGGACAACAAGTCATCGTGCTCAAAGACCAACCCCCGGGGCCGGTGAGCCCCATGTCCGTCGAGGAGCAGGAGCTTTGGCTGCAATACGCCATGGGGCCGCAGTTGCTGGTCTCCACCCCTACCCCGACGCCAACGCCCACTGAGACGGCGACACCCACTCCCTTGCCGACGGAGACACCACTGCCCAGCCCCACATCACCCCCCACACCCACTTCCACTCCTACTCCCACCTCCACTTCGACGCCGACACCGACTTCCACCCTTGAACCCACCGCCACAGCTACTGCCACGGCCTCGCCTACAGCCAGCTCCACTCCCACCCTCACTCCGACCCCCGGCCCTACATTTCCACCGCTCAGCGTAGACTGGTGGGAGATCATCGAAGGGCCAGTGCTGGAGAACGATGGCCAGACCTGGCGGGTCAAAATACGCATCGCTACCAGCGGCGGCGATCCCGACAACATGCGCTTCTTCCTGGAGAGTGAAGGCGGGCGCGAGGTGGAACGGGAGTTCTGGATCAGCAACCCCTGCGGGCGATCGTACTACAAGCCCCAGATGGTCGTGCGCGTGGAATCGGGCGACGGGCAGGTGGCGACCAGCATCCCCTGGTGGATTCCCTGGTATTCCTGTCCAACACCTACCCCGTGACAGAACGCCTTAAAGGTAACCGAAAACTAACCACCGGCTGGGAGGACGCACCGCCGTGAAACAGGCGGTGCTGGTCGTGGGAGGAAGAAAACCCTACCCGCCACCGCGGAGTTCGGCCAAGCCCTTGTCCGGCGCAGCCCATGGGGCGCAGCAGCGCTCGGCCGCTACGGGACAAACCTGCCCCCAAACTGAAGCACCCCCCACGCTCAAATCTTTGACATAAAACCACTTTATCGGTATAATTATGATGTAGCGTGAGTATCCTGGGGGGGATGACCATGACCAGGACAATGCGCCTGGCACTAGGCATACTCGTTGTGGCCTTGACTGTGAGTTGGCCCGGCGAGTTAACTCAACTGCATGCTCTGGGGACCGGCATCGGGCCACAGCCGAAGCCGCTATCTACACACGTGGAGACGCGCCGCCTGAGCCTCGCCGGTCTTTTCATCTCCCTGGGAACTCGTTCCCTCCTGCAAGATGGGTTCTTGACCTCACTTTTGACCGACCCTTTTCTGTGGCAGGCCATGATCCTCATCCTGCTGGCCCTCGCCACTTTGCTTCTGCTCCTCCTACTGCGCCGACGACGCTCTCCGGGCTGGACGAGCTCCGAAGAAGCCCGCTGGGCAGCGTGGGAAAGCTCCATCCGCAAGGCCCTGTGGCTCTACGGTCGGGTGGAAGAGGAAATGCTGCTGGACATCCCACTGAAAGAGCGTCGCGAAGCAATGCGCCGCTTCGTGGAGGAGCGTCCCGAAGATGACCTGGTCTTTCGCCTGGACCCCCCACGCATTGAATTGGCCGCTCCCAAGCGCATGAAGACTTTTCTCAGCAACTGGAAAGCGGCCTGGGAGACGGTGGAGAGCGAAGCCACCTTCCAACCCATCGCAGCCTTGCTTGCCTCCCAACTATGCGACATGCTGGGCTTCACCCTTTTGGATGCCCGCACCTATCGCAACCTGCACGGCTACGTGGTGAAAGCCCCTGCCCTGCGCTTGCGCGTCCCGCCCCGCTTCCCCATCATCTTCCTGCGTAAAAGGGAGTTCAGTCCAGAGGATATAGACGACATCCGCAGCCTGATGAACATCCTCAACATGACCAGCTACTTCGCCCTGCTCATTGACCTCAACGACTGGCCCTCCCAACTGGACAAGCGCAAAAACCTGAAGTACCTGGTGCGCGGGGCTATCCACGACCTGATCGTGCTAGACGGCAGCGATTTGCGCCAAATCATCATGGCCCGCGACCACGAGCGGCGTCTGATCGAGATCATCCTCAGCCAGGTAGACCTGACGGTGGTCTCTCCCTATGTGACCTCAGGACCGGTCCCGGAGAACATGTTCTTCGGACGCGACAACGAGTTGAAAACCATCACCCGCAAGGTGAAAGATTGCAGCTTCGCCCTCATTGGGGGTCGCAAAATCGGTAAAACCTCCATTCTGGCCAAGGTCTATCGTTTGCTGAGCGAAACTCCCAACTACTTCCCTTTGTACCTGGATTGCCAGGCCGTGACCGACTACGACACCTTCTTCGAGGCGGTGAATTCCATGTGGGAGGTAGAACTACCCAGCCCTTCCCCCGATGGATTCCGCCGCCTGATCACTCACTTGGCCAACGAATGGACCGGCGGGACCATCGCCATCCTCCTGGACGAGGTTGATGCCCTGTTGAGCTACGACCTGCTGGCCCAGGAAAAGCTCTTCCGCGTGTTCCGCGCCCTTTCCCAGGAGCAATACTGTCGCTTCGTCTTCTGCGGCGAACGCATTCTCTACGCCCGCCTGCATGCGCCGGACTCCCCGCTCTTCAACTTCTGCGACACCATCCACCTCAGCTACCTGGAGCAACAGGCCGCCCGGCGCATGATTCTGGAACCCATGCAGGCGATGGGCATCACCATGGCCGATCAGGAGACAGTGGTGCGCGAAATCATGGACCTGGCCTCATGTCACCCCAACCTGGTGCAATACATCTGCCAGCGGCTTATCATCCAGATAAACCGGCGCGGCTCCCGCCGCATCACCATGGCCGATCTGGAAGCCGTGCGCACCTCCAGCCAATTTAACGAATACTTCACCGAAGTGACGTGGGGCAACGCCTCGGCCCTGGAAAAACTTATCTCCGTGCTGATCATTGACCGCACCCCGGTGACCCTGACCGACATCGAGACGCTGCTGAACCAGGCAGGCCTTCCTGTGCCGCGCGTGGATTTGGAAGAGGCCGTTGGCGACCTGGTCCTCTACTCCATCATCCGCAAGAACGGCCAATACTACGAGTTCGCCAGCCAGGGCTTTCCGCACGTGATCAAAGCCAGTCAAGACATGCCGACTTTATTGGGTAGCCTGAAGAGAAAGGTTGTGGTTTGATTGACACAGGGGATGTGGCAGTAGACTGGATTTTCAAAGCTCGCGGACCATTAGACCCGGAGCGCGATAAGGCTATCACCATCGAGCGCGAGGAAGTGCGGGAGATCGTACGCCTCTCCCAGCAGACAACGGTCTCCAACTACATCGCCGTCCTCAGCTCGCGACAAACGGGCAAGACGACCCTTCTCTACCACGCGCGCGCCGATTTAGTTGCTGCCGGGTTTGCGGTAGTGCTCATTGATCTGTCCGTGCTGCGCAATCAGGACGAAGCTGCCTGCTACGGATTCGTGAGCACCCAGATTCACAATGCCCTGCGCAGCCGCGGCGACTGTACCCTGCCCGAAGAGCGGCCCATCATCAAAGGGCCGGTAGATTTTCTCCATTTTCTCAGCGACAGCGCCACCCGCACTCCAACACCCCGCATCGTGGTCATGCTAGACGAGGTAGGAGCTCTGCTCCCGGAGGTGTCGGATAGCTTTTTCAACACCATTCGGGCTGTGTTCAACAGCGCCAAAGGTACCGAACCCATCTTCCGCAAGTACATGTTCATCTTCTGCGGCGCGGTGGACCTGTACCTGCTGACCTTCGGCATGAACTCCCCGCTGAACATCTGCGAGAAGATTTACCTCAGCGATTTCAGCCGCGAGGACGTCCACCAACTGGTGCGCAATTTTGAACGCACCGGCGTCAAGCTCAGCGACGGCTTCGCCGACCGCGTCTACGAGCAGGCCCGGGGTCACCCGTACCTCACCCAGCGCATCTGCGTCATCCTGGAACGCCAGGCGCTGCCGGTGCTCACCGCCGCCCATGTGGACGATGCGGTGGAGTTGATGATCCAGGGGGACGACAACCTCAGTCACATTATCCGCCAACTGGAACGGGACCCGGAGGCCAAGCGTCTCCTGCGGGACATAATTCAGCAGGGGCGACAGGTGCGCTTCAGCCGCAACAACCCCCTTATCTCCGAGTTAGAGATGATCGGCGTCATCCGCGAAGGCCCCTACTGCCAGATACGCAATCCCATCTACGAGCAGATGCTGGAGCCTTACCTGCGCCTGACCAAAGAGCCAGAACCGGAGCGGCGGGGAGTGATGGGCACTATCCGCCACTGGCTTCGCCCCCCCGAGGAAGAGCTGGGGATTTTGCCCCCAGAGAGCGCTCCCCGCCCAGCTGTTGGCGAGGAAATCACACTGGAGGAAGAGATGCGCTGCTTCAAAACTGGGAGCCCGGTCTGTCCCAAAAACCCGGTACTCGACCCCAACCAGGTGTTTATCGGTATGCCCTTCCGCCCTGAATTCGGCGATTCTTACAAGTACGGTATCGTGCCTGCCCTGGAGGCGGTGGGGTTGTATCCCTGGCGAGCGTCGGATGCCATCAGCAACATTGACATCATGTGCAAAGTGTGTGAGGGGATTCAAAGCTCGCGCTACGCCGTCATCAACATCTCGGACTGGAACCCCAACGTGCTGTTCGAACTGGGGCTGGCTTATGGTCTGAGCAAGATAACGGTCATCGTCAAGGACAAGCGCAGCGAGGTGCCCACCGATCTGGCCGGTATGGAGTACATCGAATACGCCAGCAGCGACGAGTTGCGCGAGAAGTTGATCAAATTCTTTCGCTGGAAGATGAGCCAATGAGTTCAGTGGACAAAGTGCGGCGCTTTTTGCGCGAGAAGAATTTGGACATCGAGATCTTGCAACTGAAGGGGGAGAGCACTCGCACCGCCAGGCTGGCGGCCCAGGCGATGAACACTCCCCTGGGCAGTATCGTCAAATCCCTTATTTTCCTGGCCGACGGACAGCCGATCCTGGTCCTGGTCGCCGGCGACCGGCGTGCCAGTCCGGGCAAATTGAAGGCGCTGCTGGGCGCGAAGCGGGTGATGATCGCCGATGCGGACACCGTGCGCCAGAAAACCGGCTTCGCCATCGGCGGAGTGCCCCCCATAGCCCACGATCCGCCTCTGCGCACCATCATTGACGCCAGCCTCGGCAGATTTCAGACCCTGTACGCCGCTGCCGGAGCGCCCAATGCCCTGTTCCCCATCGGCTATGAGGTGCTGGTGGACATCACCGCTGGCGAGGTGGCGGACATCACCGAGGACAGCGCGTAGAGCCCATCCGCAGAAGAGTGGGGCAGGCCTTCCAGCCCGCCCGCGCAGATCACAAAAACTGTCCTGCTTGGACATGTCTGCATTGTGACTACTCAGCCTATGCTCCAAGTCCCCGTCCCGGGGACGTTCCATGCGGCAAGACGCTGTCTTTTGCGCGGTTTTCTCAGCCGAGACGCCCCCGGGACGGGGGCTACGAGCCTGGGGAGGA
>JACIWR010000118.1 GCA_014360845.1 Anaerolineae bacterium | reverse complement strand
GGTGGTTTAAGCGTCTGCGCGCTGGCATGTCAGTCCAGGTGATCAACGAGTTTCAATTCCTCGGTCGGAATTCTGGTGGTTTAAGTCATACAGGGCGGGCGTATCGCATTGCGCTTGAGGTTTCAATTCCTCGGTCGGAATTCTGGTGGTTTAAGCGCTCTCGCGGGACAGGGCCTATCTTCATTATACCCGAGGGCTGCGAGCGGCGCAAGTCGTTCTTTCGGCTTCAGTCCCGGCAAGGTAAATCGGTCACGGTTTGCCGCCCTTCGGGCTCGATTTTGTACCTCCTGGTCACTCTTTTGCGTCATTATCTGATCCTCCTTCCGCTGTTTATCCTGCGAGCGCCGAGGAAGTTTTCGGGGGGTGCTTCGCCGCTCGCAAGCCGTTAGGGCTAAAAAATGACCGAGCTGGGCAGAGACCATCCGGCCCCATCACTGCCTCAATAGTATAGGCTCATACAATGTACACCTGCTCCTCCTGTGGTTTGCTCCCACCTATGGTCTCCGTCTTGGCCAAGCACTTCTCACATAGGGTGTAGAAACGGACACTATCTTCATCCTCCTTCAGGTGTTTATCCAGTTTGTGACGCAGGGTAATAAGTTCTTTGGCATCCAGGTGACATTCAAAGAGGGAATACTGGGTCCAACGGCCAAAGCCACACAGGATGTTGTGCACTTTGGTCCGCCGCCGGTCGTTGGGAATGTCGTAGGCGATGACGTAGAAGGTGGTATCTTTTTGAGAGCTCACTGTGCTTCACCTCACGGTAAAAGGTTGATAAGCCGGAATTTCCCCGGTCAGGTGTTTGCTCAATAGCCGTACCTGCAGCTCCAGGCATTTGCGATAGGTGGCTTTATACTTGAAGACGGGATGTCGGATTTCGGTGTTCAGCCGTTCTTCAAACTTGCTCAGAAAAGTGCGCCGCCCTTTGTCTGTCAGACGGTAAGTGCCCAGTTCTTCTTGAAAGTCATCTCGTTGCAGAATGCCGTTGTTGATCACGGTCAGGACCACGGAATCCACGATGATAGCCCGGAACTCCTCCATCAAATCCAGAGCCAGGGCCGGTTTGCCATATTGTGAGGAATGCAAAAAGCCGATGTAGGGGTCAAAGCCGACCAGGTTAATGGCCGACATGACGTTGTGCATCAACAGGACATAGCCGTAGCTCAACAGAGCGTTCACCGGATCGGTCGGGGGACGTTTCTTTCGCCCCTTGAAGCCCAGGTCCTGCTTCAACAGTCGTCCGAAGGCTCCAAAGTAGAAAGCTGTGCCCGAGCCCTCCAGTCCTAACAAAGTGCCCCAGGCACTCCCGGCCTGCGGCTGCGAGGGGTCAATAGGCACTTGTGGATCGTGCCTGACTTGCGCCACCTGATCCAGTACACCCTTAATGTCCGCTGCGGCGCGGGCCACAGTGCGGTCATGTCGTTTGCGATTGCCGCGCAAGAGCAAAGTGCGCATGTTAGACAGTTTACCCTGCACGAAGCAGCGAGCCAGGTCCAGGGCCTGAGCGGGGTCATTGTGCCGGCGATGTTGTTCAATGCGAATCAGGGCGTTTTTGGAGAATCCTGGCGAGAGTCTACCCCGGAATTGGCCGTAATAGGAACAAAAGCACACTTCCGCCCCCTGTTCCAATAGGGCCAGCAGGGCCGGGGTGGTGATGGTGCTATCCCCCTGGACGACGACCTGGTCTATTTTGATCAGGGGCACACGCACTTTGCGTTTTTGGGTGCCGCGCTCCTTGTCCTCCGGGATGTGGACGACCAGGGTATCGCCGTCTTTTTTGACAACGCTATGTTGTTCGGTCAGGTATAAAGTGGTCATAGGGTTTTATAGTCCTTGGTCGAGTAGTCAAGGGGTCGGGTGGTCGAGTTAGTCGAGTGGTCGGATAGTCAAAGAGTCAGGTAGTCAAGTGGTCGGGATTCACAACAGGTTTTCGTCGAAGAAGGGTTCGATTTGGTTACTACTCAGGCTAGCAGGCGCACTGTCCTCCCCAGGCTCGTAGCCCCCGTCCCGGGGGCGTCTCGGCTGAGAAAACCGCGCAAAAGACAGCGTCTTGCCGCATGGAACGTCCCCGGGACGGGGACTTGGAGCATAGGCTGAGTAGTCACTCCTTGGGCATCAAATCTCCCGCCCCTGATATTGCCTGGTGTAGTATTCCTCGAAGTGAGCTCCGCTCTTGATGGGGCGCCACCACCACTCATTTTCCACGTACCAGCGTACGGTTTTCTCCAAAGCCTGCTCGAAGGTGTGCCGGCTCTCCCACCCCAGGGCTTTGAGTTTGTCGCAGTTGAGGGAGTAGCGGCGGTCGTGTCCGGGGCGGTCCTTCACCGGCTGGATGAGGCTGTAAGGTTTGCCCAGCAAATCCAGAATACGGCGCGCCATGACGATATTCTGCGTTTCCACCCCGGTGCCCACGTTGTATATTTCGCCAGGCTGACCCCGGTGCAGGACTACATCAATCCCTTCGCAGTGGTCGAGGACGTATTGGTAATCGCGCATCTGGCGGCCATCGCCATACAAGGGCAGGGGTATGTCGTCAATGGCGTTGGTAATGAAAAGGGGTACTACTTTCTCCGGATACTGATAAGGGCCGATGTTGTTGCTCCCGCGGGTGATAGTGACCGGCACGCCGAAGCTGGTGAAGTAGGCGATGCACATCAGGTCACCACCGGCTTTGCTGGCCGAGTAGGGGCTGCGAGTGTGCAGGGGGTCTGTTTCGACTGAAGAGTAGCCCTCCGGTATCTCACCGTACACCTCATCGGTGCTGATTTGGTGATAACGCTCCACGCCGTACTTCTTCGCCGCTTCCAGCAATACGTAGGTGCCGTAGACGTCGGTCTGGATGAACGAGCCAGCGCCCATGAGCGAGCGGTCTACGTGGGTCTCGGCGGCGAAGTTGACAATGGCGTCTATCTCATGCTCGCGCATCACTTCGTCCACTTTGGCCGCGTCGGCGATGTCGCCCTGGATGAAGGTATATCGCCCGGCAAAGCGTTGGGCCACGTCCTTGAGGTTGTCCAAATTACCGGCGTAGGTCAGCTTGTCGTAGACGACCAGGCGGTAATCGGGGTATTTCTCCAGCATGTAGCGCACGAAGTTGGAGCCGATGAAACCGGCCCCGCCAGTGATAAGCAGGTTCCGCACGGGTCAGTCCCTCCTGAGAGGTGGTGTGATGATGGGTGGGTATGAAGGCTTCAGCGTTCCGCCCTGGAAAGCAGTCGTCGCAGTTTGCGCAGGGCCTTGCGCGGTTGGGCGTAGCGTTTCCAGTAGTATTTAGCCTGGCGCTTGGCCGCGTTCCAACGGGTTCGCCGCTGTGATTCCTCCAGCGCCCAGTGCAGGAATTCGTAGTCCTGGCCTTTGATTTTGGTCTCGGTAGGGTTGCGCCGGTACTGGTCATGGCTGGTGATGAGGGACAGGTCATGTTCAAGACAGTATTCGTACAAATCGCTGCCTGGGTGCGGCGTGTAGAAGGCCGGGCTGTAATAGTCTGGGTCAATTTCTTTGAGCATGGAGATGGTATCCATGACCTCTTCTTTGGTCTCGGTGGGGATGCCCAGCATGTAGTTGGCCCAGATGGAGATGCCGTATTTGCGGCAGATGCGCGCTGCTTGCAGGTTCATCTGGCGGGTGGTGCCTTTGCGCAGGAATTTGAGCACGCGGTCGTTCCCGCTTTCGAAGCCGATGAAGTATCCCCGGCAGCCGGCCCGGGCCATGAGTTCCACCATGTCCTCGTGGCGGACGATGATGTCGGCGCGCGATTGACAGAAGAAGGGCTGGGTGAAGCCCTCTTCCTGGTACAGTTGACAGAACTCACGCACCCAGTCGCGGTCCTCGGTCAGGGTGTCGTCGTGAAACATGAATGAGGCGAAGTGGTACTTATCGCGCAGGAGTTTGAGCTCGGCGATGACGTTGGGGGCGCTGCGGCGGCGCACTTTGCGGCCAAACAGGATGCGCTCGGCCGGTTGGCAGAAATTGCAGTTGTACTTACATCCCCGTCCGGCGATTATGGTCAGGAACGGCGGCGGCAGTTCGGGTACGAAGGGCACCTCCGGTGAATCCAGGTCATATCCCCAGCGTTGCCACTCGTTGAGAAACAGGTCTCGGTCGGGGAAAGGCAGCGCGTCCAACACTGGCATCTCGCCGTGCAGGACTCGGTCCTGGGGCGGGGTTCCGTCGCGGATGGCTGCCAGCAGTTGGGGGAAGGTTATCTCTCCCTCGTGGGTGATGATGTAGTCAATGTGGGGATTGACCGCTACCTCGTCCAGAGCCAGGGTAGGGTGGGGACCGCCGACCACGGTGACGATTTGGGGGTCAATGTCTTTGATCATGTCTACACACTGCATCACCGGGTTGTAGTCCACGCTCATCATGGTCAGTCCGGTGACCTGGGGGCGGCGGCGTTCGATTTCAGCACGGAAGTCCTCCCAGCCTTGCAACGCGCGCAGGTCAATGAGGTCAACCTCGAAGCCTGCGCTTTTGGCCGCACTGCTCAGATGGGCCAGGCCGTGGCTGATCCAGCCGGCTTCCATGCCTCGGCCCAGGCTGTTGAATCCGTAGCCGGATATACCGGCGTAGATTAAAGTTGTTTTCATTACAATCTCACTCCCATTGTAGAACAGGCTTAAGCCTGTTCTACGTCGCGTAGTAGCGCCGGAATGTTCCGTCGAAAGGCGCGTTGCAGAGCACAGCTCCGATTATGCGCACGTTGACTTTTTCCAGCAGCTCTTTGGCCCGCTGCGCGTACTCGCGGCGGGTGCTCCCGGCTCGCAGCAGGAGGAGCACGCCGTCGGTTTGGGCGGCGAGTACGGCAGCGTCGGTGACGGCTACCACGGGGGGCGCGTCGAAGAGGACCAGGTCGGCCCGCTCTTTCAGAGTGGCGATGACCTCTCCCATGCGACGCGAGCTCAGTAACACGACCGGGTCGGCGGGCAGAGGGCCACTGGGCAGAAGTGATAAGCCTTCGACGCCTACTTCTCGTAAGGGGGGATTGTTCAGTGCTGCGTCGTTACGCAACATGGTCGTTAATCCCTGGTCGTTGGCTACTTCGAAGATGTCGTGCAAGGCGGGTCGGCGCAGGTCACAGTCTACCAGAATCACTCGTTTGCCGCCCTCGGCCATGATCACGGCCAGATTGGCCAGGGTAGTGGATTTGCCCTCCTCGGGGGTAGCCGTGGTGACGACCATGGTGTGCAAGGGGTGGCCCAGACTGGAGAATTCCAGGTTGGTGCGCAGGGTACGGAAAGCCTCGCTAGTGGGTGAGCGGGGGTTGGTGACGGTAATCAGATCACTTAGAGCCATTCAGGTTTCCTCCAGGCTTATTTTCTGCGGATGGGCACCAGTCGCCGCGTGCCCCCGCCATCGGATGTGACAGGGATGGTGCCCAGCACGGGAGTGCCCAGGGCACGTTCCACGTCCTTTGAGGAGCGCACCACGCTTGACTCCAGCCATTCCAGGAAGAAGACAATGATCCCGCCCAGCAGCGCCCCGGCGATGCCTCCCGCCAGGGTGTTGAGCTTGGTCTTGGGCGAATAGAGGGGTGCGTCGCGGGCGTCATCCACAATAGAAACGTCTATTCGGTCCTGTTTGTCCTGCTGGGCGTTCCATTCGCGCTGACGTTCGACGAAGACCTCGGCTGCGGTTTGCACGATCTGGATGGCCACGTCGGGATTGGGGTCTTTGGCCTCAATCAGGATGGTGAAGTCAGAGGTTTCGGGGTTTACGTTCATTTTCCCTAGCAGGTCATAAGTGGTCATGTCGAGTTGGGCGCGGTCAATGACCTTCTGGGCTGTTTTGTGGGAATGGATGTTTACTCCGTAGTTGCGCAGCAGGTCTTTGGCTGTATTGCTCAATCCCCAGTCGGCGCGGGCGGGAATGACGTTGAGTTTGATCTCGGCGCGATAGATGGGCGTCATTGTCTTGCTGAAGCCATAGGCGCTGACGGCGGCGATCACGGCCAGCAGGATAATGATCCAGCCGCGTCGGCGCAGGATTCTCAGATAGTCCAGTAACTCCATAACAAACCTCCTAACCCTGTGATTGGTGACTTATTTTACCACATCTCTGCCCAGGATACAATTTTCGTGGTTGGGGGGCTTCAGGTTGGCTTGGTGCCCATGGTGCGGACGCACCTGGATAGCACCTGGATGTCTGGTTCATCCTTGTCCTCGCCAGGCCAGGACCTGGCAGTACAGCCGGTAGAGCACGGGGCGGTAGATGTAATCCCAGGCTCCTATGTAACGCACCGTGCGCCCACCGAATCCGCGTTTGAAGCGATAGACACCCCACAGCCCGTCATGCCGATCGAGGAAGTGGGCTTCCAGAGTTTCCTCGTCCTCATCGGGAATGCCCCACAGGTCGTAAGTATGACAGCCCAGGCTTTTTGCCCACAGCATGGCTTCCCACTGCAGGAGATAGTTGGGCATGCGATTGCGGTGCGCATCGCTGGAAGCGCCGTACATGTACCACGCTTTATCCCCCCAGGCGAAGACCATGATGCCGGCGATAACCTCACCCTGATATTCGGCCAGGAACAATTGACCGATGCCCCGGGGCACGAAGAGGCGATAAGCAGTTTCATAGTACTCGCGACTGTGTACGCCGAAGCGATTGCGCTCGGCGGTGAGAAGCATCAGGTGGTAGAAGGCGTCCAGGTCTTGCTCTGTGCCCGCGCGTACCGTCACGCCCTTGCGGGCGGCGAGGCGGATGTTGTAGCGGGTCTTGGACTTCATCTGTGCCAGGATGGCCTCCGTCTCGGGGGTGAGGTCCACCAGTATGGTGCGGCGGGGCTGGATGGTCTGAGGGCTGAGGTGAAATCCCTGTTCTCTCAGTTGCTGGGCGCAGGTGGGATTGTCTTCTTCGTCCGGTTCGATTTTGAGGAAGATGGCTCGTTGCGCGCGGCAGAGGCGATGCAAGGCATCCATGAGGATGGAAGTCGAGGTCTGGTCCGCCCCGTTGATTATTGGCCCTTTAGGCACATAGGCCACGCGGCCCAGCCCCAGCGGTAATGGGCGAAACAGGACTTGCGCTCCGGCGTGGATGCGGTTCGCGTCTGTCACCAGCGCATAGCCCGTTTGCCAGCCAAAGCGACTCTTGAGTTGGCCCCAGGCCGTTGTCTGCAGGGCGTGGCCGTTGGGTGCGGCGCGGACGAAGTCGTCCCACGCGGCGGCGTCTATGTTCTCGTTGGGGGGGATGATTTGCGGTTGCAACTGTACCTCCGTAAGGTCAATTTGACGGTCGGCCCCTATTATACCACACCTGGGCTAGATGGACACAATTAGGCCCGGCAGTGTTGAGCGGGCTCTGGTACAGGCGAGAGGTCTGTGCCCGAAAGGGGCGGGAGGTGTTTTTAATGGATTTTTAGGCAATTTCTAACCATTGTGCGTTCCTACTTTGTGTTATAATTAGGTGAGGGAATGCCCAGCCCATTACAAGGCCTGTTGGGGGGGGGGAGCGAAATAGAAATCGAGTGAGGAGCTGAGAGTTTTCTTCCTAACCATCGGTGCTGGAGAGGAACATCAACTCCTCTTTTGGTGGTTTTCGCGAAGAGGTGATAGTTAGCTTGATCTGGCACCCTGTGGTGGTTTTTGAACTTTTTCCCTACGAATGGGTGCTCTGGTTTCACAGAAGCTTTAGCCGCTTTCTAACTGTTGCTTTGTGTGATTTTGTGTTATAATATGACATCGAAGAGGCGCTTATTTTGCCGTGCAAGCCTGGGGGGAAGCGAACGCAATAATGGATGAAGGACTGATGTTTTCCCGCTCTCATCAATTCGGAGAAGAGCATCAGTTCCTATTTTGGTGCGCATTTCTCTCCCTGTCATCCCCACATATCAAATCTTGGCGGAGGGTGAGATTTTGTTTTCTATCGCGGGAGTGAGTTGCAGATGGCGCAGAGCGGTTTGGGCCATTATTTGGGTGATTGTTCTCTTGTGGTTGACAATGGCCTGTGGGCCCTTTGCCCGTGGTCCTGCCGCGACACCCACACCCACCAAAACACCGAAGCCTCCCACGCCTACAGCGACACCTGTGCGGGCGATCGTACCCTCACCCCTGGTGACGCCTTTACCCACGGAGGTGAGCGAAGCACCGACCACTGTGGCCAACCTGCCTACGGACACACCAGCGCCGGGCCATACATCACCTCCCTCTGAAGCTGCTACCCCCACCCACACGCCGATGCCGGCCGGCACCGATACGCCAACACCGGGGCCGGGCACTCCTTCAGCGACCCCGACAGCCACACCGTTGCCGACCGAGACCGTCACCCCTACGGCCACCGAGGCCCTTACGCCAACTGAAACGCCTACCTCTACACCAGAGCCAACCGCCACGCCCACGGCCACCCCGGCCTATCCCGCCGGGTGGAACGTGCTTAACGATAATGTGTACGTGGACCGCAACGGGTGGACTCATGTGCTGGGCGAGCTGTACAACAACACCGATTCTCACCAGGAAAACGTGATGGTCACCGTCACTTTTTACAACGATGCTGGCGAAATGGTGGCTCAGGAACAGGTCGCGCCAGTGGTGGAAGTGGTGCCCTTGGGTATCAAAGTGCCTTTTGAGCTAGAGTTTCAACTGCGAACCTCCTATAGCCGCTATGAATTCGCGGTGGACGGCGATGCGACGACCAGGACACCCCGTCTAGACTTACAGGTGGCGAATTCCGAGAGCAGTGCTGATGGTAACTACCGCATCACCGGCCAGGTAACCAATCCGGGTGAGGCTTTGAGCACTTACGTGCAGATCATCGGCACGCTGTACGACGGAGCCGGTAAAGTGGTGAACGTGGGCTACGATTTTCTGGCGGCGGCTCAACTTCCTCCAGGGGGCAGCGCTCCTTTCGAGGTGGTCATTGAGCATCCGCACGAAAGCGTGGCCTCTTATGGTTTGGTGGTGTTGGGGTTCTAATCAATGAGTTCCGAGTTCAAGGTTAAGGGTTCATCGTTACTCTCAACTCGAAACTCAAAACCTGAAACCCAAAACCTGGAACCCGAAACCGGAAATTTTGTTGGCAACGTGAGAAAGGGGGTGGTAAAATCAAACAACCCGCGTGACGAACGTCCTTAAACTCACCATTACGGAAGACAAAGCAATTCATGAGAAGGAGGAAGGAAATGCGTACCCGTAAAATTTTGGCCATCGGGATGGTCCTCGTGCTCTTGATGAGCTTCCTGGGCACAGTGCCGGTGTCCGCCCAGGGGCCGGTGGTGCCAGAGCCCATTGACCTGGGGGCCAAGATCCGCAAGGGTAATTTTGACCTGGGAGAAGCTCCTGCTATGCCAGAAATGGGCCGTCGCGCCGAGGGCATGGACTATGAGCCTGGCGATGTGGTCACCTGGCTGGCCCTGGACAACTATAACGGCTATTACTACTTCAAGGATTATGAGCTGAAAGCCGTTGGGGAGTATGGCGAGGTATGGGTAGCCACTGACCTCGCCTGGCCCGAGGGTGACCCGCGGGAGGACCCGGTGGTGCTCCAGGAGCAGATTGACTACTTGCTGGAGGAGTTCGACACCAACATCTATCCCACCGAGGAGGAGTTCTTCGGCACGCCCGACGAACACGATGGCTCCAATGCCCTGTTGGTGGCCTGGGGCTATGTGCCAGAGGGTTACTATGAGGGGGATAAAGTCGCTATCCTGATTGACAACATCCGCGACGACAACTACTACGACCCCTCTTATCCCTTCTACATCGCCGGCTTCTACTCGCCCAGTTTTGAGGCTTACTTCGACCGCAACATCATCAACATTGACGCCTACGACTGGGCCAACCGGGTAGGACCGGACGACTCCCCGTGGCGCGGCCCCGATCCAGACCGCTGGCGCCCCTACCTCTACGAGGGGGTATTCGCCCACGAGTTCCAGCACCTGATCCACGACGACCTGGACTCCGATGAGGAGAGTTGGGTCAACGAAGGCATGTCCATGTTCGCCGAGTGGCTGTGCGGCTACGTGGCCGGCGAGGATCAGTTCGACTACTTCCTCGACCACGCCGAGAACTCGCTGGTGTGGTGGGGCGACCAGGAGGGCAGCAGCACCAACGTCTCCGAAATCCTGGCTGACTACGGCATTGCCTACCTGTGGACCCTCTACCTGTACGAGCACTTCGGCGGCGGGCCTTTCATCCAGGCAGTGGCTCAGAGTGAGACCAATGGCATCGCCAGCGTGGATGAGCAACTGGAAGCTTTCGGTTATGAGGCAACCTTCGCCGATGTCTTCCACGACTTCCGCATCGCCTGCCTGATTGACTCGCCCAGGGCTTTCAAGTTGCCCTTCTTCCCCTGGTCTCGATTCGGTCGTGGCGAGGACTGGGTGCACCCCTACGAGTTTAAGAATGCCGAAGTCCACGTCAACGTGGATACCGAAGAGGCCTACTGCGAGCCCGGCGCGCCACCGTGGGGCACCGACTACATCAAGATCACCGATGAGTCCATCTTCAAGATGATTAAGTTCGACGGTGACGACGAAGCCGTGTTCGACTCGCCGTGGACTTCGGACGGCGATGTGCTCTGGAGCGGCACCGGTGACCTGCTGGACAACTGGGCCATCTTCGAGGCCACCGGGGGCGGCACCCTGCAGTTCGATACCCTGTGGGACCTGGAGGACTACTGGGACTTTGGTTTCGTGCAGGTTTCGACCGACGGTGGTGCCACCTGGACCAGCCTGGAGGACAACGAAGGCTACTCCACCTACGACTACGACCCCAATGCTCACCCCAAGGTAGTGGAGAATCTGCCTGGCCTGACCAGCTATGTGGACGACTGGGTCACCCTGACCTACGACCTCAGTGCTTACTCCGGTGACATCCTCATCGCTTTCCGCATGGTCACCGACTGGGCCACCCACTACGGCGGCTGGTGGATTGACAACGTCTATGTGGACGGCACCCTCATCTCCGACGGCTCCAGCACCGAGCCCTTCAAGGACATCACCTACTACAATCCCATTGAGCTCGACTACTCGGTCACCCTGGTCGGCATGTACGAGCGCTACGGCAAGACGAACTACATCGTGCGCGACATGTACCTGGATGATCTGACCGAGGAAGGGGCTGGTTTCCTGGCTGGCATCGTCCGCCTGGGCGGCCACGCCGTGCTGATGGTCTCCCTGGAGGTGCCGGAGGAGAACGCCTACTTCTACGGCCCGTACGAGTACACTATCGAGTACCCGTGGGAGTAACATAGACAGGAGGAGGGAAGGGAGGCAATCCCTTCCCTCCAACCCGAAGGATGAAGCGACCGGGCGAAGCCCACCCCCCGCGTGTGGGCTTAGCATCATCTTTTTGTGGGGCGGGGCCGTGCCCCGCTG
>JACIWR010000117.1 GCA_014360845.1 Anaerolineae bacterium | reverse complement strand
CGACGCACTTTTTAAGTGCGTCGCTCCTTACCTGCACCCGCCGCTACAATTCACGCCAGGTGATGCCCCGCGCCATGCGCAGTAATTCGTCCTTGATCAGCGGGTAGGTGTTGACGTGCACACCGTCTTTGCGGTCGAACTCAACCCCGGCACCGTAGATGCACGCCGTACAGTGGTGCTCCTCCCAGCGCCAGGCGATGTAGAAGCCATGCATCACCAGGGGATGAAAGGGCTCGACCAGGTGTCGCCAAGTTCTTTCGGCGGGGATACCATAGGAGGCGTCGTACAAACGGTAGGCGGTGGGGGTGCCGTGGATGTCGCTGAAGGTGTCGAAGGAGCCGGTGAGCAACCAGGCAGGATGGCCTTGCTGCTCCGTGCGCTCGATGGCTATCTCGCCTCGCGGGGCCATGGCCGGGTTGGGATGACCACTCTTGTCCAGCCAGTACAATTGATCGCCGATAGCGGCCAGCATCAGGCGCTCGGGATCGGGTTCGTCGCCCTGCTCGAAGCCGTAGCGGGTCCTCCTAGTATAATTAATCTGGGGTAATGCCATGAGTGACACTACCGGGCTAGTCAGAAGGGCCAGTTCGCGGTACACTATGGGCGGGCCAGGCACAGATCACAAAGAGGCCGTTGCCTCGTGGTCACCGTCGGAGCCAGGGTAGACTCGAGACTCCTCCTGTGGGTCAGCCCCGTCCGAAAGACTGAGGCCTCGCGCTGTCCGGTTGGACCCGGATAAAGGACGATGCTGGTGAACCGTATCTGCTACTAGGCTGCGTCGCCGGCAGTGTCGAGGGAGACTGTCCCCTGGCTCCTGGCCCGATGTCCAATCACACACTCACGTATGGAGGTGTAACATGTACCGCGAACTGCAACCCCTGCGCCAGGCCCTCAGCGTTGAGCTGAAGGCCGATCTGCCCCCGGCCCCGCCGGGGATCGAACCGGAGCACCTGCTCCAGACCTATCTCGACCGTGTGACGATGTACGTTGGTTGTGACGTGGCTGACCAGACCTTCACCCTCCTGGCCGTCGATGCCGCCGGTGAGGAACTAGGGCATCTTTCAGATGTCCCCAACAACCCGTTCGGATTCGAGCAGGCTTGTGAGTGGCTGGAGCGTCTACGCTGCCAACACCACCTGCGCATCATTGTGCTGGCCATGGAGACCAGTGGCATCTACTACTGGGCCTGGTGGGACTTCTTGGCCGGTCGCCCCAACCTGGCCCGCGTGCTCTACAACCCGCGCACCACCGAGCACATGACCGAGGTGCTCTCCAAGCGGGTGCGCAACGAACTGGTGGACGCCTACGCCCTGGCCGAACAGGTCCGCCTCGGCAGCACCCCAGAAGTCGTCCTGATGGAAGACACTGACTTGCTCACTGCCCGCTTATGCTCTCGGGCGGCTCGCGATTTGGCCCAGCAGATCAACGACAAGAAGAACCAGTTGCGCGCCCTGCTGCGGGCTTACAATCCAGCCTTGTGTCAGGTCTTTCCGCAGGCCAAGTTGCACCATCGCGCCGTCTATGCCTTGCTCCAGCACTATGTGCTACCCGACGAGTTCATCGCCGCGGGTCCGACTCCCATCACCGCCATCTTGACAGATCACTGCCGCACCGCTTTCGGTCGCGAGCAAGCCGAACAGCTCATCGCCCTCTGCCGTCAAACCCTCACTCACCCCATCGGACGGAAAGTGATCGCCTATCGGGTCCGCCAACTGACCCAGGACATCTCCACCGCCCAGGAACACAAACAGTACTTCCTCAAGACCGGCTATGGCCTGATCGAAGACCGCACGGAGACCCGACTGTTGCGCCTTGTCAAAGGGGCCGGCGTCAGCAACACCCTGGCGCTGGTCAGCGAAACCGGAGACGTCCATCGCTTTCCTGATGGCCCACACCTGGCCAGCTTCCTGGGCCTCACCACCAGCAAGCACATCTCGGGCACCACCCTCTTTCAGTCCAAGCACATCACCAAACAAGGCTCGCCCAACGCTCGCTACGCCGCCGTCAACCTGGCCGGACACCTGAAGCAGTACGTACCCAAGTACCAACAGATGTACCAGCGCATCAAGAACCGCAAGTCACAAGGAGGCCACTTCATCGCCCTGGTCGCTATCGCCCGCGACTTCGTCACCAACGTGCTCTACGATATGTGGCGCTACCAACGCCCCTTCTTCTTGGAGGTCGAAGACTATCGCGCTTATCGCCGCGCTCATCCGCGTGCTGACTGACTAAGCGTACCTGGCGCAGACAGCCGAGCTGTTAGTGTCTCCTAGTGTTCCAGGTCGGATAGGTCTGTTGTTCAGGTGCTAACTGAATCGCTCTCTCAGGGGCTTCGAAAAAATGGACCGAAGCACCCATGGTGTCGTGTTGCTACTTGCCAAAATCACCTGCCCCTGGTATCAAAATTGGGGCTTGACAAAATATAGGACGTCTTTCGACTTCACTCAGAGCGCCCTTCGACTCCGCTGCGCTCCGCTCAGGGCGCTCGCTATCGCGCACGATGTACACGCCCAGCCAGGCCTGGTAGAGCTTGCTGGCCGGGTTGAAGCGCTCCGACCAGTTGTGGCGGCCCGAACGGGCGATCTTGAAGTAGTTCATCCCGCGCAGGCCCCACTGTTTCCACAGCCGCTGGCCGTCAATCTTCAGCGGATAGCGCATCCAGCCCGGCGCGGTGACGGTGAAGCGGGGCATCGCCCCGATGATGCGTTCCTCGTCATAGATTTGCCGCCCCACCCACCAGCCGAGCAAAAGCTGGTTGAGGTGGGTGCAGCCGGTGCGGGGGAGGTGGAAAAACCTTGAAGTCCCTTGGTTAGGTGACATCATATCTATACTTACACCTCCTCTACTAGCGGCACAATCGCTCCCCAATCATACCTCTCTACCGTGAAGCGTTGCCTGGTTTGGATGTTCACACCTACCACCGGTGAACGTGCGTTTGCTCTTCTTTTCTCCCTGTGCTATAATGCAACTACACAAACTGATCGCTACCTTTGAATTGGCCAACGGTGTGGCGAATACAGATGCAGTGGTCGCTAGTCTGCTTGGCTGTAAGGCCAGTGTTTATGACAGGGAGAAAAGAGCAGAGATATGGAGCAGATTTACAGGTTGCCACTCATCCTAGAACCGCAACCTGAGGGCGGTTATACTATCACTTGCCCTTTAGTGCCCGAGTTGCTCACCGAAGCTGATACACTCGACGAGGTGCAAGCCCACGTGGCCGATGCATTGGCGGCGTTGCTCGAACTCTACGAGGACCTGGGCAAACCGCTGCCGCCAGCGTTGCAACCCCTGGTCACCACGCCGGGCGTTCCCATCTGGGTGGAAACACTGATCGCGACAGAGGTGTCATGAAATATCGCGAAGTCGCTCGCAAGCTGCGTAAGCTCGGTTGTGAAGAAATTCCTCGTCGAGGTGGAGGGTCGCATCGTAAGTGGCACAATCCGGCCAGTGGCGGGTTTGCACCCATTCCTGACTGGGGCAGCAAGGATCTCAAAATCGGTACATTACGTCACATCGTCCAGCTGCTGGACTTGGATTGGGAAGAGTTTCTACGGGCTTGATTCCGAGGTTCTGAAAGCGATTTGGCCTGTCGCTGTCAAGTGACGGTCACCTGCGAGGTGACCGTCACTTGACGTAAATACACCCTCTCCAAAAACGATACAATCGCTCCCCAATCGTACCTCTCCGCCGTGAAGCGTTGCCCCGCCCGGCCCAACTCCGCGCGCCGGGCTGGATCGCGTAGCAATTGAACTACCGCCCGCGCAAACTCTTCCGGTTCATCAGCAATGACCAACTCACGGCCCGCCGTGAGGGGGTAGCCTTCGCAACCCAGTGAGGTGGAGACCACCGCGCGCCCCATGGCCAGCGCCTCCAGTATCTTCAGGCGGCTGCCGCCCCCGATGCGCAGCGGCACCACGTAAACCGCCGCGCCTGCGATGTAGGGCCGCACGTCCGGCACGCGCCCGGTGACGACGACATCGGGGTTCGTCGCCAGGGCCTGTACGCGCGGCAGCGGACTCTGGCCTACGATGTAGAAACGCACATCGGGCACTTGTTGCCTAACCAGGGGCAGCACCGAGTCCACAAACCACAGCACGGCGTCCACATTGGGCCGGAAATCCATCTTGCCGGTGAAGACCAGCGAGTTGGGCGGCAGCACGGGATCGTCTGTGCTTGGCAGGTAATCGGCGTAGTGGGCCACATCCACTCCGTTGGGCACGACCGCCAGGGGCAGGTTCGGGTCCAGGGCCCGCAGGGCCGCCGCGTCGGCCTCGGAGACGACGACGGTGCAATCGAAATAGCGGCAGATGCGAGCTTCGTAGGAGCGTAGCTTACGCCACTGGATGAGCGAGTACAGCGCTCCGACCCAGCGGCGCGGATCGCGCACGTCCGTCTCAAAAGCCCGCTGCTGAAGAACGTACTCGGCGTTGTAGGTGTCAAACACCAGACGGGGGCGGGGGGAGACGTTCGTCCCCAGGGCCGGCCCGTAACGGGCCAACATGATCTCCTCGATTTGGATCACATCGAAGTGATCTTCCCGCAGCAGAGTCTCCAGCCGGCCCTGAAACTCGGCGGACACCAGGCGCAGGGCCAGGTCGGGTTCGGGGGAAAGAAGCACGGAAAGGGCTCGTTGCCAGCGCGAGCGCAGGGGGGCGGGCACGATCTCGATGCGACGGCAGCAATGGTGCAGTGGTCCGGCGCGGTCCAGGTCGGCAGGGGAGCGCACAAAGGAGAGCAGGGTGATCTGGTGGCGTTGAGCCAGCACGCGAATCAGGTTGTAGGCGCGCAGGGCCCCGCCGTGTTGAGGAGGATACGGAAGCTGGGGGGTGAGAAACAGGAGATTCATCGCAACCGGTAGGCGAGGAACACCTCGCCCCTACTTCATCAGGCTCTGGTAAACGGCCAGGGTCTGCCGGGCAGCCTTCTCCCAGGAGAAGCATTTGGCCCGGCGGAAGCCTTTGGCGATGAGTTCAGCCCGGCGTGCTTCATCGGTCAGACCCCGCCACAGGGCTACCGTCAAACCGGAGACATCGTCGGGGTCCACCAGCAGCGCGGCATCGCCCACCACCTCTGGCAGAGAAGAGACATTGGAGACCACCACCGGCGTGCCGCAGGCCATGGCCTCCAGCGGCGGCAGCCCAAAACCCTCGTAGGTCGAGGGGTAGGCGAACAGGCTGGCCGCCGTGTAGAGCGGGGGCAGGTCCTCCAAAGGCACGCGGCCCAGGAAATGCACGTGCTCGGCCAAATTCAGCTCTTGTACCAGGGCAAACACTTCATCGAAAAGCCAACCGCGCCGCCCGGCGACCACCAATCGCACCTCCAGTTTGTAGTCATCGAGGAGCTGGCGGAAGGCACGCAACAGGGTAGGCAGGTTCTTGCGCGGTTCAATGGTGCTGACGAAGAGGATGAAATCGCCTGCAATCTTGTACTTCTGCCGCACGCGTTGCAGCTCTCCCTCATCCTCCACGGGGCGGTAGATGGGATTGGCTGCCTCATAGATCACGGTGATTTTGTCCTCGGGCACGCCCAGCAGTCGAATGATGTCCTGTTTGGTGTTCTGCGATACGGCGATGATGTGATCCGTGTGATGCACCGCCTGGTCAATCTGGCCGTAATAATGAGCGCCGTCCTCCGTCAACAGGTGGGGGTAGAGCAGGAAGGCCAGATCGTGAACGGTGATGACCGATTTGCAATTGCGTCGAAAGGGAGGGATGAAATCCGGGCTGTGCAACACGTCCAGATTCAGGGGGGACAATTCAAAACGCAGCAGCCACTGTTCCAGGCGGTGGTGGGCCGGGGAAATAAAGGACACACGCCTGAAATTGTGATTCAGGCAGAGGGATGATCTGTCACGCCAGTTCTGGAGAATGAGATATTCGTTCTCTAGGTCTATCTCAGCCAGGGCACTGATCAGCCGTTGAATGTACTGGCTGATGCCGGCCTGGGTGTAATATACCATCCGAGCGTCTATTCCGATGCGCATTCCTGTTCCCTTCGTGAGGTGCTGGGCCAGGTTGCTCGGCACTGAGTCCCTGCGGTACTTCCCGCTTTCCCTCGAACCTAGCGGAGAGCTATGGGTCGGACCGTGCCCGCAGGAACTTATCATACCACGACTCAGCGATTTCGTCAAACCGCGCCTGGGGGGTGTATTTCACTTTTGGGGGGCGAGTTTGCGCCCCATGGGCATCAAGTTAACTTCGCCGGACAAGGGCTTGGCCGAACTCCGAGATGGGGGTAGGCTCTCTTCCTCCGATAACCAGCACCGCCTGTGACACGGCGGTGCGTCCCCAGCCGAGCTCCACCCGCGCCTCGGACTCGTAGGTCGGGTTGCCAGCTCGACCTACGACTTACCAGGTGATGGGTCTCGAAGAGGTCACTTTGACAAAAGCGAAAGGAAAATGTAGAATAACTTGCGCCTTGGCTGTGGCAGGTCAGGGAGTGAACCTTTTGCCCCTGTGAACCGTATTATACACAGCCCGGTATATGCACCATAGTTGGGCTCGACCCGCGGTGGTCGGTTGTTTGCGCCCATTTTCTTGGGCGCATCTTTCTGTAAATGTGGGATTCGTCATCCTGGGCTTTCCCGGAGGTTTTGGTGGGACGATTTGTTTTAAGGCGCTTGGCCTTCATCGCCGCGGTGTGTGTGGCTATCGTTTTCTTCTGCACTTTCGGCCTGCGCATGAGCGTTAACTCCATTTCCGCTCGCCCGCGCTACGACGTGCTGGAGACGGCCCGCTATGCCGCGCAGGATACGGTGCGCTATTTCTCTCGTGCTTTGCGCGGCGACCTGGGGCAGACGCGCCAGGGCACAGGAGCCAGCAGCCGCTGGGTGCCGGTGACCACCGTGGTGCGCGATACTTACGGCAAGAGCATGGGCCTCCTGGCTTTTTCCCTGTTCATCGCTGCCTTGTTTGGGGTGGTCGCCGGGATCATCGCCGCCGTGCGCCGTCATTCCCCTCTGGCCATCATCATGCTGACCCTGACTCTGCTGGGGATTTCCACTCCCAGTTTTTTCGCCGCTCTGCTTTTGCAGGTGGGGGAAATCCAATGGTTGCGCACATTTGGCTTCCGCCTGGTGCCGGTGGGTGGCTTCGGATGGGATTCCCACATCATTCTGCCGGCTCTGGTGCTGACCGCCCGTCCTCTGGCGCAGCTAGCCCGCGTGACTTACATGTCCCTGAACGATACCCTGGAGCAGGACTACATCCGCACCGCCGCGGCCAAAGGATTGAGCCGGCTGCAAATTCTGCGCACTCACGCTTTCCGCAATTCGGCCGTATCCATCCTGACCGCGGTGGGGGTCTCGCTGCGCTTTGCCCTGGGCAGTCTGCCGGTGGTGGAGTATTATTTCAATTGGCCCGGGTTGGGGGCGACGTTGTTGGACGGCATTCGCAACCGCGATACCTCATTGGTTCTGGGTTTGGCTTTGGCTCTGGGATTGACTTTTATGCTGATTAACCTGGCGCTGGACATAGCGTACCGTTTGATTGATCCCCGCTTGCGAGAGGCGAACATGACCGCCGAGTAGCGGTGGGGAGCGGTGGATGTTCTGATGGCTGACTCTTACGACGTGGATCGCGAACAACAAATAGCCACAGCGCTGCGATTGGGCATTGCCGCGGCCAAGGCTGGCCGCCGGGCAGCCGCTCAACGGCACCTGCAGCAAGTGCTACAGCTTGATCCCAACAATGTGTCGGCGCTGCTGTGGCTGGCCGGACTGCTGACAGACCCGTGGGAGTCCCTGGAGTACGTGCAGCGGGCTTTGGCCGTCGAACCGGGTAACGAGCGGGCTCTGGCCGCGCTGAAGTGGGTTCAGCAGCGGCTGGGCGAGGGGGACATCCCGCCCTCTGCCCTGGCGTTTACCGCAGCCCCGGCCGTAGCGGAGTCCGGAAAGGAAGAAGAAATCACTCCCGCGCCTGCCACAGCAACCCCTCATCGCGTGCCGGCCCGGGCCGGGGTCAGGCCAGCCCGTATGCCGGTGGAGGCCCCGCGAGGTGCCAGGAGTGGCCGTTTCGCCTGGCGCGTGGTGCTGCGCAACGGTCCTTTCCTGGTGGGGCTGGTCATCGTTCTCGCCCTCTTGTTCCTGGCCCTGTTCGGCCCGCGCCTGGCCACATACAATCCCTATCTAACCTCAGGTCAGACTCTGGAGATGATAGGGGGTAAACTGGTCGGGCCGCCTTTTCCGCCCGGCGAGAAGTACCCCCTGGGCACGGATCAATGGGGACGCGACATCTACAGCACTCTGCTGTGGGGCGCGCGTAACACCCTGACCGCTTGCCTGTTCGTGACCATGGCTCGCCTGCTCATCGGTCTCACCCTGGGAGCCCTGGCCGGGTGGTACGAAGGCAAGCTCATTGACCGCGTGGTGATGGGCTTAATCGAGATGATGACCTCTTTGCCCCTGCTGCTGGTGGGGATGATCGCCATCTTCGCCCTGGACATCCGGCGCGGGATTGGGGTCTTCATCATCGCTTTGTGCTTCGTCGGCTGGGGTGAGATCGCCCAATACGTGCGCAGCGAGTTCATGACCCTGCGCCAGCGGCCCTTCGTCGAAGGGGCGCGGGTGATCGGGCTCAACGATTTGGAGATGATCGTCCGGCACCTGTTGCCCAACGTTCTGCCCTCGCTGGTGGTGCTCGCCCTGTTGGAGATGGGCGCGGTGCTCATGATCCTGGGGGAGTTGGGCTTCGTGGGGGTCTTCATCGGTGGGGGCAGTACCACAGAAACCCTCAGCGGCAACGAGACCTTCGCCACCATCCCCGAATGGGGGGCTATGTTGGCCGGCGCGCGTCGCTATGCCCGCTCTACCCCCTGGATGGTCTTCTATCCGGCCCTGGCCATCTTCGTCTCCGTGCTGGGTTTCAACTTCCTCAGCGAGGGCCTGCGGCGCATCATCCGCGAGACGGGGGTGAACACTGCCGCCCTGCTCAGCACGCGGATGATCCTGGTCGTGGCTCTCATCAGCGGGGTGACTTACTACATCGTCGAAAACGTCGGTCCGGCCAAATCCTACGCCAACCTGGCTCTCCGCTTCGACGAGGAACGGGTGCGGGAGGACATTCGCGTCCTCTGCGATGAGGAGCACCTGGACCGGCGCGTGGGCAAAGAAGGGGCGCAGGCGGCTGCCGATTACATCGCGGCCCAGTTCCAGGCAGCGGGTTTGGAATGGGCCGGCAAGGGACAAAGCTACTTCCAGCCCTGGGAGACCCGGGTGGCTTATCCCCTGGAACAGCCGGAGTTGGCCCTCCTCGACGCCGACGGCCAGGTGGTGACGCGCTTCCAGCACCAGGTGGATTTCGGCGAGCGTCTGACGCGCCACGGCGGTTCGGGCACCGCTCAGGCTCCCTTGCTCTTTGTCGGTTTCAGCCGCCAGAGCTATGATTACGCCGCTTTCCGGGGGCTAGACCTGCGCGGACGCATCGTCCTCTATTTCGCGGACAACGCTCCCACCGCCTTTGACAGCGAGGCTCTCATCCGCGGGGCGGAGGGCATCTTGATTATTGACGAGGAAGCGCGGGCCATGAACCAACTGGTGGCGGGGGGAGTTTACATGGAGCAGCCGAGTCTGCCCATTTTCCACATTACCCCTGCCGCCGCCAACCGCTTGCTCGAACCCGCCGGTCTGAGGGTAGACGAACTGCGCGCGCGCATCGAGAAGGCTCAAGAGGAGGAAGAGGAGTGGTTCACCCAGGAGGTAGACTCCCAGGTGCGGATGAGTCTGGTCATGGGGCCTGTGGAGGAAGTGACGGCTTATAACGTGCTGGGCATGATGCCCGGCGCCGACGTGACCATGAATGACGAGTTGATTATCATCTCCGCCCACTACGACAACCTGGGAATTGATCCCGATGGCACGGCCTTTGTGGGAGCTAACGACAACGCCGCGAGCGTGGCCTTGCTTCTGGAGATCGCCCGGTTGTGGAGTGAACAGGAGTTCCGGCCCCATCGCTCGGTGCTCTTCGCCGTCTGGGCCGGCGGGCAAATGCCTTACTCGGGTGTCCATGCCTATTTCGATAACCCCCTCATCTACGCCTCCTCCATGGAGACGGTGGCCGTCTTTCAACTGGACCGCCTGGGGCGTGGGGGCGGCGCTCTGCTGGTGGACGGGGACCGGAATTTGATTGATCTCCTGCGGCGCAGCGCCGACACGGTCGGCGTCACGGTTGCGGAGGAGGGCGGCGCGCGCCTGCCCTATCAGAACCTCTGGGAGCGACGGGCCTCCACGCTGCTTTTGAGCCGCGAGCGCCCCGCTACCTCTTACCTGCTAGATGATACAGCGGATAAGCTTGATCTGGTCGGGATGTCCAAGGCGGGGCAAGCCATCAATCTGGCGTTGATCACCATCGGCCGGGAGGTGCATTATTAGCACCCGTCGTTACTACTCAGGCTAGCAGGCGCACTGTCCTCCCCAGGCTCGTAGCCCCCGTTCCGGGGGCGTCTCGGCTGAGAAAACCGCGCAAAAGACAGCATCTTGCCGCATGGAACGTCCCCGGGACGGGGCCTTGGAGCATAGGCTGAGTAGTCACCATCCGTCTATCCAAAGCACTTCTCTACCGCCCTTTCACTTCCCGGTTGGAAGCCGCTAGGGTATGAGCGTCGAAGATGGGGGCGTATTGATAGTGCTGAGGGGCAGGACCTCATCAGATTGACCGGGGGCGTCAGGTTTCGACGGTCTGGGCGCCTGGTCGCTATGAATCGAGCAGGGAGAGAAAGTGCTCCATGTCGTGGGAAACGAAACTGCTGACCGGGTTACTCCTGGTCTTGATCGCCATAGTGTCTCTTACCGCCGGAGTGGCTCTGTACCTCACGGTGAACCCACCACCCAGAGGCACAACATCTCCGCAGACTTTCCGACTGGCTTTCGCCTCCGACCGTGACGGCAACCTGGAAGTGTACGTCATGGACGGCGACGGTCAGAACGTCCGGCGGCTGACGGAGTACCCCACCTGGGACTCCTATCCCGCCTGGTCGCCCGACGGGACGCAGCTCGCCTTTCTGCGTCTCAGCATGACGGAAGCTGGTGAGATGGCCTCCGTGGAGGAGAACGGGTTGTACCTGATCAACTCTGACGGCGGCGACGAAGTGCAACTGGTGTCAGTAGCGAAGATGAGCGTGGAGAGCGCGCCGGCCTGGTCGCCGGACGGGACCCAGATCGCCTACACCGTGCTCGAGGAGACGGGGACGGAGACCCCGCGCAGCAGCATCTACGTGGTATCGCGCCAGGGCGGGGAACCCACGGCCGTGCTGACCAATACTTACACCGTGTCCTATCTGTCCTGGTCGCCCGATGGGGCGTATCTGCTGTTCACCTCCAGCGGCGGGAGCCTTGGCCCCCGGGTGTCCACTCTCGACCTGGAGACCGGGGAAGTAGCTATGCTGGGGAATCCGGCCTGGACCGCCGCCTTCTCGCCCACG
>JACIWR010000116.1 GCA_014360845.1 Anaerolineae bacterium | reverse complement strand
GCCCGCCTCGGCCATGTACTCGTCCAGGGCCAGCAACTGCCCCGTCGGCGCAAAGGCGGTCATCAACTGGTCATCCACGTAGAAGACGTCGGGCGCGGTGCCGCCGGCCATCTGCGCCTTCAGCTTGGTCTGGAAGTCCGCCGGAATCGGCTCGTAGTTCACCGTCACTTCAGGGCAGACGTCCTTGAAGCGCTCGATGGAATCGCGGTAAATCTGCTGCTCCGTCTCATCGCCCCAGCCGGAGAAGGTGATGACGGCCCCCTCTTCCACCGCGAGAGGACATTTGCCTTCCGGCTTGGCTTCCGGCTCTGTCGGCTTGGCCTCTGGGGGCTTGGTCGGTGTGGCTGTTGGCTCCGGGGTCGGGGCGCAAGCGGCGAGAAGCAAAGCCACCACTACCAGCGAGCTCATCAGAGCAAACCACTTGCTTTTCATTTTTACTCTCCTCCTGATTTGATAGCTTTTTGGCCTTGCGCCAAAGTGATCGGGACGGTTAACACGGTTGGTCTTTTACTCAATACGCATCACCTCTTTCCTTGAAGTGGTAGATGGGGTTCTTTGTTGTATGCTTGCCTCCTGAACAGCCTGAGCAAGACGAGTCTTTAAGTCAGTCCAGTGCACGCCTGCCAGGCTGGGGAGTACGACGTGAGCAGCCCCTACTCGCTCTTCGGGGCCTAAACCGACGGCCCACATCCCGGCGGCCAGGGCCGCTTCTATACCAGACGCGGCATCTTCCACCACCACGCACTGCTCCGGGGACAGACCCAGTTGTTCTGCCGCGTGCAAGAACAGGTCCGGTGCTGGCTTGTGCTTTTCCACACTGTACCCGTCTGAGATCACATCCACCAGATTTTCTATCCCCAGTTTACCGATCACCTTCTTCGCGTTCTTGCTCACCGAGCCGATGGCCACCTTGATCCCCGCCGCCCGCAGCTCCTGGAGGAGTTCCAGCGCGCCGGGCAACAAGTTGTTTGGTGTCACCTTTTCGATGAACTCCTGATAGTAGCGGTTCTTGCGCGCCATCATCTCTTGAATTTGCTCCTCGGTCGCCGGGCGGTCGCCCAGAATGCGCAACAGCGACTCGCGGCGGGAGACGCCCCGCAGAGCTTCGTTGGCCTGGCGGTCGAAGGGGAGGCCCTCCTCGTCGGCCAGACGCTGCCAGCCCAGATAGTGAAATTCGGAGGTGTCGGTCAGCACGCCATCGAGATCGAAAATCACCCCTTTTATCTCCGGCGCGGAGGAGCGGGGAAACACCCCCAGAGCCGCCTCTTGCCCCCTGCCTCTTACCTCCTGCCTCTTGAAATCAAAATCATACCACCGCCCCCGGTACTGAAGACGGAACTTCAATCGAGTCCAGTGGGTCGGCAAACGCGGCCTGGCCACAGGGCCGTCGTCGGTCAGGTGCACACCGCCAAAGCCGAATACGACAGCCTGCCACAATCCACCCGCCGAAGCAGCGTGGATGCCATCGGCAGCATTGCCCCGCACGTCCTTCAGGTCCACCAAGGCAGCGCGCATGAAATGCTCGTAAGCCTCATCCGGCTTATCCAGTTCGCAAGCGAGAATGGCGTGGACACACGGCCCCAAGGATGAGCCATAGGTATGATCGGTGCGGGGGACGTAATAGTCCCAATTGACTTGTAACGTCCGCCGGTCATAGCGGTCGCGCAGCAGATAGAGAAGCATCAGGACGTCGGGTTGCTTGAGCACCTGTCGCCGATTCGTCTCCCCAATACCCAGAATCGCTTGTATAGAGCGGGTGCGCGGTTCATAGTCGGCCAGATTGATGTCCTCCAGGGCGAAAAAGCCCTCGAACTGCTCGATGAGGCCAGTCTCCGGGTCATGGGGCACGAACAAGCGCTCAATGACCTCGGCCCAGTGACGCAAGCGCTCGGGGGTCAGATCAAGCTGGCGTTCCAACTCGGCAGCCCGTCCGGGATCGGTGCGGCGCAGCCAGGCCAACACCTCCAGGGCCGTCTCCAGGTGCCAGCGGACCATCTGATTGGTGAAGGCGTTGTTGTCCACGTGTTCGTGATACTCGTCCGGCCCGATGACATCACCTATCTCGTAGCGCCCCCGCTTATCGTTCCACTCAACGCGGCTGCCCCAAAAGACCGCCGTATCGAGAATGATCTCCGCGCCGTAGCGGCGCATCCAGGCGTCGTCGCCAGTGGCCCGCCAGTAGTTCCACACGGCGTAAGCCACATCGGTGCTGATGTGCAACTCGATATCGCCACACCAAATGCGCACTATGCCTTCATCGCGGGAGCTCGGTACCCAGCGGGGCGTGACCTCATCACCGGTATCGGCGCTCTCCCAGGCGTACATGGCGCCCTCGTATCCGGTAGCTTTGGCCTTGCGCCGCGCACCGGGCAAAGTGTGATAACGATAGCTCAGTAGATTGCGAGCCAGATCCGGTTGGGTAAAGGTCAGGAAAGGCACGATAAAAATATCGGTATCCCAGAAGACATGGCCCCGATAGCCAAATCCAGACAGCGTTTTCGCCGGGATGCTCACCCGATGATCATAACGAGGGGCAGCGACGAGGATCTGGAACAGGTTATAGCGCACCGCCAGTTGAGCTTCGGGATCGCCTTCAATGATGACATCGCAATCCCGCCATACCTCGGCCCACGCGGTTTGATGAGCTTCTCGCAGAGTCTCGTACTCTAGAGATGCGAACTTGTCCAGCTTACGCTGAGCCTTGTCCACCACCGCGCATTGTCTGACCTTCGCCACTGCGCCTCTGCTTCCCCCGTTATCAGGAGTTGCCGGCCGCTCCGGTGAGACGTGCTCGTCGGCGACTAGGGAGTCTCTCTCCGGCCAGTTCATCAGCTCCATATCGTGGGAGGTGTACACGCTGACCACTTTGGTGAGGGTGATTGTCTGCTCGCGCTCAACCCGAAACCGAAGACCGGTGGCGGGAAGATTGTCGCAGTTCATGGGCCAGCGCTGGCTCTCCTCGCAGCCCTGGCTGGATAAGACAGCGGCCATGCCCAGCTCGACGCCGGAGTGCCGGGTGCGCAGGTGTAACCAGATTCTGCCCGGGTCACTCCCCTGGTCAACCAGTTGCCAATGTAAGATGCCCTGGTTCTCCACATAGGCGTTGAGCGCAGCATGTACTTCGATCTGCCCCTCAAAGTCCAGAGGCGTGATCTGACAGCGCATGACCAGCAGATGCGGGTCGGCCAGGCTGGCAAAGCGCTCGAAACGCAAATCCACCGTCCTGCCGGCCGGGCTGCGCCAGCGCACCTGACGACTGAGTAACCCATGACGCAGGTCAAGCCGCCGTTCGTAGTTCAACACCTCGCCGTGATTAAGACGGAAGCGCTCGCCCTCCAGCAGGATGACCAGGGAGGTCCAATCAGGACAGTTGGCCAGCTCGGTGTAGACGATGGGCACGTCGTCATACACGCCGTGGATAAAAGTCGCTGGCCAGGCTCCGGGGTAACCCTCCTCGAAAGAACCCCGCGTGCCCAGGTAACCGTTGCCCAGAGTAAAAACCGTTTCCTGTTGATGCAAGCGGTGCGGATCAAACTTGGTTTCGATGATGGTCCAATCGGTGTCGTTCACAGTGTGCAGCCTCATTCATGTTGGTTTGCTAAGAGCAGTAGAATCGCGCACGATAAGTCGGGGTTTGAGCAGCACCTGCGCCGGCGAGGGCATCTCGCCGCGTACCAGATCAATCAGCATAGTCACTACCAGCTCCCCCACCTCGGCGATGGGTTGTCGCAGGCTGGTGAGGGGCGGGCGCAGATAACCGGTGATCGGCGCATCGTCAAAGCCGACGACGGCCAGGTCGCGTCCCACTTCCAATCCGGCAGCGGAGGCAGCGTTCATGACCCCGATGGCCATCAAGTCGGTGAGAGCCACCACCGCCGTAGGGCGCGTTTCTGGGGGAAGTCGTAGCCAGGCCTGGGCCGCCTGATAGGCATCCTGATAGTAGTTCTCGGTGCGGATGACCCAACCGGGCTCCACCGTCAGACCGGCGCGTTCCATAGCTCGATAGTAGCCCACCAGACGATATTGGCCGGTGAGGGATTCTTCGGGCCAGGCCAGGCAGGCAATGCGCCGATGTCCCAGCTCCAACAGGTGGTTCATGGCCTGTTCCACGCCGTCGGCGCCGTCCACGTCCACCCAGGGAAAATCCCATTCGGGGTTGGAGCGGCCAAAGGCCACAAAGGGGAATTCGGCTTCCAGCAGGTAGCGAATACGGGGGTCGTTCAGGTTAGTGTTGGAGAGGACAAAGCCATCCACGCGACCGCTTTCCACCATGTCGCGGTAGACGTCAACTTCACACACCGGATCAGAGCAGGGGAAAGTGAGCACGTGATAGTCATGGCGGGCAGCCGCCTCGGCCATGCTGTGGAGGAATTTTTCCAGGATAGGGTTGAATTGATTAGGGGGCATGGGGTGCCAGGAATAGCCGAACATGCGGCTTTCGCGGGCTTGGAGACCTTTGGCAATGACACTAGGGCGATAGCCAAGCTTGTTCACCGCATCCAAAACGCGCTGGCGAGTCGCCTCGCTCACAGCACCCGTGTTGTTGAGCACGTAGGATACCGTGGCGATAGAGACGCCGGCTTCCCTGGCGACGTCTTTAATAGTGGGCACTCCTCTCCTCCCCAGGCTTAAACGTTTAACTCGCACGGCAAAAAGAAAAGCCTTGAGCTTAAACGTTTAAAATTATACCACGATTTTCCCGCCTTGTCAAGCGCTATAAAAGCCAAACAGGGCTTTGGGATGGTTCATTTTCTGGAGGAAATAGGTTTACACTTTTGAGGCCCAGAGAAATTCTCAAGAGCTACGCCCTGTGCCCAGATCCAGCAAATCAGCCCGCCGGGGCGATCGCAAGGGGTCGCCCCTACATCCTTAATTTATGCGTTTCTCGGCTCGGGCGACTTCTCTGTCAACGAATATCCAACGAATAAACGAATAGACCGCGGCGATGGTTATTCGTTTATTCGTTCCGCCATTCGTTGACAGTATGCTGCCTGATGAAAGTGTCAACCGATTCTGCACCATCCTCAGGCTTTTCAATATTCTAACGCAGGCCAGGTGACAGTCACCTTTTCGGCCCGGGAGGCTCGCAAAAGATGGCAAGATACGACTCCCTGAGCGTCTCTCTCACGCAGATCGAGGGTGACTGTCACCTGGGCCAAGATTCTGCTCTATGGTCTAAGGCAAAGAGCCCTACCCGCCGCCTCGGAGTTCAGTCCAGCCCTTGTCTGGCGGAGCTGTCACCGACCCCTCACTGCGTGAGGGGCTGGGGGGAACCCCCGCCCCAAGGTGTGCTTCAGTATGATGCGCAGCGTGCTGCGCCCCCACAGGGTCCCCTGATCTCGCGGAGTTGAACTCCGCGAGCGGAGGGTCTGTCCCACAGCACAACTGCGGGATAGCAAAATCGTTGGTCAGGGCTTCCCACAAGCCCCCGGCTTCGCCGGGGTCGGTGACAGCGCCCCGCTTTACTGAGAAAACCGGAAGGAACTCCCCAACAGCTCGCCCTGGACCAATATTTCTCGCAGAGACTCTCGCTCTTCCGCGGAGAGATTCAACAGCGGCGCGCGGACAGGTCCGCCATAGTAGCCCAACATATCCAGGGCGCTTTTCAGGCCCGCGATGCCGAAGCGGGCTGTGACCGCCGCATTCACAGGAATCATGCGCCGCTGCAACTCCGCCGCCTCATCCCAACGCCCCGCTTGATACAGGCGATAGATGTCCACACACTGCTGAGGCGCGATGTTGGCCAGGGCCAACACTCCACCAACAGCGCCCAGAGTCAGCGCGGCGAAGAAGAAACCCGCCGACCCGGCCAACACCTGGAAATCTGGCGGGGTCTGGCGCACAATATCGGCCAGCTTGGTGATGTTGCCGCTGCTATCCTTCAGGCCCACGACATTCGGATGGCGAGCCGCGCGGGCTATGGCGGCGGCGTCCATATCCACGTGAGTGAACTTGGGCACGTTGTAAAGCAGCACTGGAATGGGCGAGGCTTCGGCCACGGCCAGAAAATGATGCACCAGGCTATCGGAGGTCATTTTGCTATCAAAATAGTGAGGGGTAAGCAGAAGAGCCACATCAGCACCGAGCCGGGCAGCCTGGCGAGTCAAAGCAATGGTCTGGCGCGTGGATTCACAGCCGGTGCCGGCCACCAGCACTTTATGCGCCGGGATCGCCTGCCGTGCCGTCTCCAACACGCGCAGTTTCTCCTCATCGTCGAGATAAACCGCCTCCCCGTTGGAACCCAACACCACGTACCCCGCCAAATCGTATTGATTCCATCGCTCGAGATTATCCACCAGGGCCTGATAAGCCACATTGCCCTCGGCGTCGAAAGGCGTGGTGATAGGCGGGAACACTCCGGCTAAGGAGATTTGGGTTTTTGGCGTGTCTGTCATTTCTACCTCCCTGTTCAAATAGTCGGTGTTTCTCCCGTTGAGTATATCACGCAAGCCCCGAATCCACAAACGGACCCCTGCCCCGCACAGTCCTTTCTTGCCTCTTAAAGCTCTTTCTGGTACAATGGCCTCCAGCAAGTAAACCAGGCATCCGTTGAGGTGCAGAAACTCAATGAAGCAAGCCAACCCAGGGTATCAACCCGCAGCCAACGCTCCACTCCACGATTTTGGCGGTGAGGGCCCCATCATTCACCTGGCTCATGCCAACGGTTTCCCGCCGGGAACCTACCGCCCGTTGGCAGAAGCCCTCACCGACCGCTACCGGGTTATCGGCCTGGGCCTACGCCCTCTGTGGCCGAACACTCAACCTGAGAGCGTCCCCGACTGGCATCCCCTGGCCACGGACCTCATCCGGGAGCTGGACAGTCTGGGACTGCGCGACATCTTCGGCATCGGCCATTCCCTGGGCGGGGTGGTAACGCTGTGGGCTGCCATCCTCCGCCCGGACCTCTTCCGCGCCGTCGTGCTGATAGACCCCGTCATCCTGCCTCCAGATCGGGTGTGGCTCTGGAGGCTGCTCCGTCTCCTGGGACTGCACCGGCGGCTGCCGCTGATCCGCAGAACTTTACATCGCCGGCGCCTCTGGTCCAGCCGCCAGCACTGTTTCCAGCACTACCGCACGAAACCGCTTTTCGCCTCCTGGCCCGATTCCAGTCTGTGGGCCTATGTGGAGGCCGGAACACGGGAGCGGGCCGACGGACGGGTTGAGCTGGTATATCCCCCAGAATGGGAAGCTCACATCTTCGCCACCATACCGACCGACGTCTGGCAGGCCGTGCCCCATCTGCACACTCCGGCACTGATCATCCGCGGCGAACACTCGCACACCTTCCCCCACAGAAGCCTGGTCCGGCTGAAACGCATGCTTCCCCAGGCGAGATTCTCCGTCATCCCCCAGGCCGGTCATCTGGTACCCATGGAACGGCCCGCCGAGACGGCCAAGACCATTCGCCATTTTCTGGACCACGGCCCAGACCGCGGGTCTTACGCCGCCGTGAACCAGCGGCGCTAGGCAAAGCCTGCTCCCGGCGGGTCTGTGGCCTGGCGGGGGCCGACAATCCTCAGCGCGCCGTAGCGTCTACTACCTGGTACGATTTTGACAACTGTAGTATAATACGATTACCTCATCTTCCCCAGCCCACGTATAAACAGCGTATCTTCTCAATAATTTGGGGTAGGGGCAGGTCTTGCACCTGCCCGCCTGGGCGACCGCAAGGGTTCGCCCCTACATTTTGAGAAGATACTAAACAGCGAACCTCGCGTTCGTCAGCCACGAACGCCCGTCAGTGAACCCTGGAGCGGAGGTGCGACCGTGCAACCGTTCGAAAAGATTGGTGCTTTTTATCTGGGTAAAGAGTACGACATGGAGGCAGGCAAACGCCTCGACCGCCTGGTCATGTACGACGCCCGCGACCTCACCACCCATGCCGTCTGTGTCGGTATGACCGGCTCCGGCAAAACGGGCCTCTGCATAGACCTGCTGGAAGAAGCGGCCATAGACAGCGTCCCAGCCATCCTTATTGACCCCCACGGAGACCTCACCAACCGTCTGCTGGCTTTCCCCGATCTGCGCCCCGAGGATTTCGCGCCGTGGGTCAACGTGGACGACGCCCGCCGCAAGGATATGACCATCGAGGAATACGCCCGTTACATCGCCGATACCTGGCGCCAGGGATTGGACGAATGGGGCATGGGACCCGAGCGCGTCCGCCTGCTCAAAGAAAGCGCCGAGGTACGTATCTACACCCCCGGCTCGGAGGCTGGTCTGCCCATCTCTATCTTGTCCTCCCTCAAAGCACCACCTCTGGCCTGGGATAAACACGAGGAGCTCTTGCGAGAACAAATCCAGGGCACCGTCAGCGCCCTGCTGAGCCTCGCCGGCATCGAGGCCGACCCCATGCGCAGCCGCGAGCATATTCTCCTCTCCAATATCTTCGAGCACTTCTGGCGTCAGGGCGAGGACCTGGACATGGCTCGCCTCATCACCGCCGTCCAATCGCCGCCCGTGCAGAAGCTGGGCGTCTTTGACGTGGAAACCTTCTTCCCCGAGCAAGACCGGTTTGAACTGGCCATGTCTTTGAACAGCATCATCGCCGCTCCCGGCTTCCAGACCTGGGTCAAAGGCGAACCGCTGGACATCCCCAACTTTCTGCACACGCCCGACGGCAAACCGCGACATAGCATCTTCTACATCGCCCATCTCAACGACTCCGAGCGCATGTTCTTCACCACGCTGCTGTTGGAGAAGGTCGTCAACTGGATGCGGCAACAATCGGGCACGACCAGCTTGCGCGCCCTGCTCTACATTGACGAAGCCTTCGGCTTCATCCCGCCCGTGGCCAATCCTCCCTCCAAACGGCCCCTGCTCACCCTGCTCAAGCAGGCGCGCGCCTTTGGTCTCGGCGTCATGCTCACCACCCAAAATCCCGCCGACCTGGACTACAAGGGCCTGACCAACGCCGGCACCTGGTTCATCGGTAAACTGCAAACGGAACGCGACAAGAACCGCCTGCTGGATGGTCTGGAATCGGTCACCGGCGAGGTGGGAGGCACTTTCGACCGCCGGGAGCTAGACCGCATCATCTCCAGCCTCGGTTCTCGCACCTTCCTGCTCAACAACGTGCACGAAAAGCGCACGATCATCTTCCAGACGCGGTGGGCTATGAGCTACCTGCGCGGGCCCCTCACCCGTAGCCAGGTGCAGCAACTGATGGGCGAGGTCCGCGCTGAAATGGCCCCTGTGACCGCGCCCTCACGCCCGGCCGTGGCCGCCGTGGTCCATGAGACCACTGCCATCGCCGAACGGCTCAGCGAGTACAGCAGCACTCCGCCCGCCCTACCCCCCGATCTGCGCCAGGTCTTTCTCCCCTTGCATGCCAGCCCCAAACGCGCTCTCTCCCGCCTGGAGGAGGAGCTGGAACAGCGCCTGCAAGCGGAGGAGACTACATTGGTGTACGAACCCTGCCTCCTGGCTCTGGGCCGCGTCAACTTCGTTGACCGCAAACGCCATGTAGACGAGAGCAAAGATGTGAGCCTCCTGCTGCAGCCCGGCGACCTGAGCGACTTGATCCGCTGGGAGGACGCCGATCCTGTAGACATGAGCCCCAGGGATTTGGAGAGGGAACCCGAATCCGAGGCCCTCTTCGGTCCCGTCCCGCCGGAAATTAACACCCCGGCCAAGCTGAAAACCCTGACCAAATCCTTCAGCGATTACCTCTATCGCGAGCAGACGCTGGAGTTGTACTACAACCCCACGCTCAAGCTCTACAGTCAGCCGGGCGAATCGGAACGCGATTTCAAAGTACGGGCTCAGCAAGTGGCGCGGGAGAAGCGGGATGCCGAAGTTGACAAACTGCGCCGCAAATACCAGCGCCAACTCGACCGTCTGGAAACACGCCTGGCCCGCGAGGAGCAGGAGCTCTCCGAGGATCGGGCCGAATACGAAGCCCGCAAACGCGAGGAATTGCTCACCGCTGGCGAAAGCCTGATCGGGTTGCTGGGCATCGGACGCCGCCGTCGGACGAGTGCCCTCTCCCGTGCGGCCACCAAACGCCGCCTCACCACCAGCGCCAAAGCCGACATCGAGGAATCCGAGGCCGAAATCGCTCGCTTACAAAAAGAAATAGAAGACATGCGCCAGGAGATGGAAGAAGAGATCGAGGCCATCACTGAGAAATGGCTCGCTGCTCTGGAGGAAATAGAGACCCGCGACATCAAACCCCGCCGCAGCGACGTTCAAGTGGACTTGGTAGCCCTGGCCTGGGCCCCCTATTGGGAAATAGGATACCGCTCAGCCCAAGGCGACCTGACCCACGATCGCGTGCCCGCCTGGCAGTAGCGCAAAACACCAGCGGAGCGCAGCGGAGTCGAAGGGGCATCCTGAGCGCAGCGCAGCGGAGTCGAAGGGGCATCCTGAGCGCAGCGCAGCGGAGTCGAAGGGGCATCCTGAGCGGAGCGCAGCGGAGTCGAAGGATGCGGGACTCGTTCTCTCCTTATCCTTCGACTACGTTCGTCCCTCCGCTGCTGCTTCGGGACTCACTCCGCTCAGGATGACTACGTTCGCCCCCACCCAGATAGACTTTCACAATCGAGCAACGGAGGTCCCATGCGCATTCGTTCCATCACCATCGGCGCGAACGTGAGTTACCCGCCCGAAGAAAGCTTCTTCCGCGCCTGCGCGGAGTTCCAGAAACGAGCCCGCGCGCGCTTCGCCGATAACGGGCTGGAAGTGCAAACCGTGCGCCTGGCCACTCAGCCCTTCCCTGAAGTACTACGCGAAGCAGGGCCAGGTGAAGCAGTGCCTCTGGCTCAGAAGATGGAAAAACTGTGCCAGGCTCATAGCATTGACTACTGCTCTATCGGCACCGTGGTAGCCGCACCACCGGTAACCGACCTCGCCTCCATAGACGCCATCCCGGCAATCATTCAGCGCACAGAGACCGTCTTCGCCTCGACGCTGGTGTCTCACCGTGAGGCCGGGATCAACCTGGCAGCCATTGCCAGGGCCGCCGCAGCCATCAACACCATCGCCCATTCCACGCCCCAGGGCTTCGGCAATCTGCGTTTCGCCGTCCTGGCCAATTGCGAAGCCGGCTCCCCCTTCTTCCCCGCCGCTTTCCATCGAGGTCCCGGCCCAGTCTTCTCCATCGCCACCGAGGCCGCCGACTTGGCCGTGGACGCTTTTGCCCAGGCCACGACCCTGGAGGAAGCCCATGAGAACCTGAAGACGAGCGTGGAGGCAATGGCCCGGACCATTGTCGCGGTCTGCCATCAGCTGGAAGAAGACCACGATTTTCGCTTCGGTGGCATTGATTTCTCCCTGGCCCCCTACCCTGAAACCGCGCGCAGCATCGCACACGCCATCGAAAAACTGGGGGTAGATGTCTTCGGTGGTCACGCCACCCTGTTCGCCGTCGCTTTCATCACCAGGATTCTCCGTGAAGCCCAATTCCCACGCTGCGGCTTCTACGGCTTGT